>JAKOOD010000481.1 GCA_022701635.1 Burkholderiaceae bacterium
ACGCCAGGTTCTCCAGCTCATCCGAAATGACCTGCTGCCCATGCGCCACCATGAATTCCTCGAACGAGGCCGCCACCGTCGGAATCGCCCGCGCCGCCTTGTGCATCACGTGCCACTCGCCCTGCACATGAATGCCCGGCACCGCCAGGACGTTCAGCAGACGGTTGCGCACTTCCAGCGTACAGGCGTGCACCGACAGGAAGGCGACGCCCAGCCCGGCGGCGGTCATCTGCTTGATCGCCTCGTTGCTCGACAACTCGGACCCGATCGCCAGCGGCACGCCCTCCTCCTCGTACACCCGGTCGATGGCGGCGCGCGTACCCGAGCCGCGCTCGCGCACCAGCAGGTTGTGGTCGGCGATGTCGGCCAGCGTCACCGCGGCCTTGGCCAGCAGTGGATGCCCGGGCGCGACGAAGAACGCCATCGGATGGCGCGCGAAGCGGCTGGCGTGGGTCGGGAATTCGCGCGGCGGCGTGCCCATGATGGCGAGGTCGATCTCGTCGCGGCTCAGCATGCCGAGCACCTCGGGCCGCGAGCCGACCTGCAGCTTGATGCGCACGTGCGGCCGGCCGGTGGTAAAGCGCACCAGCATCGGCGGCAGCAGGTGTTCGGCGGTCATCACGGCGCCGATGCGCAGGGTACCGCTGGTGACGCCTTTCAGGGCGGCGATCTCGTCGCCCGCCTCTTCCCACAGGCCCAGGATGCGTTCGGCGTAGCTCACCAGCAGTTCGCCGGCGGAGGTCAGCTGGATGGTGCGGCCCTGGCGCCGCGTCAGCGGCACGCCGGCCGCTTCCTCGAGGAGTTTCAGGTGCAGGGAGACGGCGGGCTGGGTCACGTGCATCGCCTCGGCCGCGCGCGAGACGCTCTGGTGGCGCGCCACGTGCACGATGGCTTGCAATTGTTTGAAGCTGGCTGGATACATATAAGCTTTTACTTATTAGATTTCGAGAATTATTTATTTTTATTTTAGCCTGCCCAGCCTTATAGTGAACACCATTCAGCGTCAATAGTTCAGAAAAGGAGTTCATCATGACGGCACAAGCGCTTATCTTCGACTTATCCGCCTTCCCGGGCACGGATGCCGCGCCGGCCGGCCTGGATGCCGAGCGCCTGCTCGACGAAGCGGTCGAACACGGCCTGCCCTGCGCCCTGATCTCCGAACTGCCCTATCCGCAGGCGGAGCAGCAGCTGCGTCGCCGCTTCGGCGACACCGCCCACCATATCTTTTCCGTGGTGTTGACCGGCGCCGACTTCAAGACCCGCGGCCCCAAGTCCCCGTATTCGGTCGTGCTGAACCAGATGGGCGTGCCGCCCGACGACGCGCTGGCCGTGACCGCCTCGCCGCATGCGATCGCCGCCGCGCGCACCGCGCGCATCGGCGTGCAGGCCGAGCGCAAGGCGGTGCGCGTCACCCGCCGCAAGACCCGCACCGTCGTCCGCCCCGACATCCGCCACTAAGCGCCTCTTGGAGACCACCATGCAATCCATCGTCATCGTCGGCGGCGGCGTCGCCGGCCTCGAACTCGCGACCCGGCTCGGACGCCAGCTCGGCCCGTTCCACAAGGACCGCGTGATCCTGATCGACACCGCGCCCACCCACTTCTGGAAGCCGCTGCTGCACGAAGTCGCGGCCGGCACCATCGACCCGGCCAGCCACACCATCGACTATGCGCGCCAGGCCATCGACAACCATTTCACCTTCCTGTGCGGCGAAGTCGTGCACGTCGACCGGGCCCGCCACACGTTGACGGTGCGCGGCCGCCGTTTCGACGACGGCCAGGGCGCCGACGGCAGCCACACCCTGATCGGCTACGGCCGCCTGGTGCTGGCCTACGGCTCGGTGACGAACTTCTTCGGCATTCCCGGCGCCGAGCAGCACTGCCTGTCGCTCGACAGCGTGGAACGCGCCGAAACCTTCCGCAAGCGCTTCCTGAACCTGTGCGAGGCGGCCGGACGGCGCCGCAGCCTGCACGCCCAGTCGGCCGCGCCGGCACTCGACATCGTCATCGTCGGCGCCGGTCCGACCGGCATCGAGCTGGCGGCCGACCTGCGCCACACGGTCGATACGCTGGCCCACTACGGCCTGTCCGGCCTGGCGGCGCCGCACCAGGTGCGCATCCGCATCGTCGAGCGCGGCCCGCAGGTGCTGCCGTCGCTGGATGCGCAGGCATCCGGCCTGGCGGTGCGCAAGCTGGAAGCGATGGGGATCGAGATCTGCACCGACACGGCGGTTGCCGAGGTGCGCGAGAGCGAGGTCGCGACCGTCGACGGGCGCGTGTTCCCGGCCGCGATCACGGTATGGGCGGCCGGCGTCAAGGGCCCGGATTTCAGCACCCGCCTGAACGTGCTGCTGAACCGCAGCAACCAGGTGCTGGTCGACGGCCAGCTGCGCAGCCTGACCGACCCGCAGATCTTTGCCGTGGGCGACTGCTCGACGCTGCAGAACCCGGACAAGACCGCAATGGCGCCGCCCAGCGCCCAGGCTGCGCGCCAGCAGGCGATCTACCTGGCCAGGCTGCTGACGCACGAAAAGCCGAACCAGCTCAAGGGCTTCCAGTACCGCGACTACGGCACGCTGGTGTCGCTGGGACGCGGCGACGCGGTCGGCATCCTGCGCCGCGCCATCGGCAGCCGCCACCTGCGCGTGAAGGGCACGTTCGCGCTGGCGATGTACAAGCTGACCTACCAGCGCCACGTGATGGGCCACCTCGGGCTGTGGCGCATGTGCGCCAACGTGCTGGCGCGCTGGAGCCGTTCGAAGATGCTGATGCCGGTGCGCTGGCACTGAGTTGCACTGAGCCGCGCACCCGGTAGTTCCTTCAGATCGCTGCGGCGATCGCCTTCCCCACCTCGGTCGTGCTGGCGCTGCCGCCCAGGTCGGGGGTCTTCGGCCCTTGCGCCAGGGATAGTTCGATCGCCTTCATGATGGCGTCGGCCGCGGCCTGGAAGTTTTCGTCGCCGTTGCCGAGGAACTCGAGCATCATGGCGCCCGACCAGATCATGCCGATCGGATTGGCGATATTCTTGCCGAAGATGTCCGGCGCCGACCCGTGCACAGGCTCGAACAGCGACGGGGATGTGCGGTCCGGATTCAGGTTGGCCGACGGCGCGATGCCGATGGTGCCGGTGCAGGCCGGGCCGAGGTCCGACAGGATGTCGCCGAACAGGTTGGAAGCCACCACGACGTCGAAGCGCTCCGGCGACAGCACGAAGCGCGCGCACAGGATGTCGATGTGGTACTTGTCCCATTTGACGTCCGGGTAGGACGGCGCCATCGCTTCCACGCGCTGGTCCCAGTACGGCATGCTGATCGAGATGCCGTTCGACTTGGTGGCCGAGGTCAGGTGCTTTTTCGGGCGGCTCTGCGCCAGGTCGAAGGCATATTTCAGGATGCGGTCGGTGCCCTTGCGCGTGAACACCGATTCCTGCAGCACGAATTCGCGGTCGGTGCCGGCGAACATCTGGCCGCCCACCGATGAATACTCGCCTTCGGTATTTTCGCGCACCACGTAGAAATCGATGTCGCCCGGCTTGCGGTTGGCCAGCGGGCTGGGCACGCCCGGCATCAGGCGCACCGGACGCAGGTTGACGTACTGGTCGAAATCGCGCCGGAACTTGAGCAACGACCCCCACAGCGAGATATGGTCGGGCACCAGGTCGGGCATGCCGGCGGCGCCGAAATAGATCGCATCCATCCCTTCCAGCTGCTCGCGCCAGTCGTCGGGCATCATCTGGCCATGCTGCAGGTAATAGTCGCAGTTGGCCCACGCCATGGTCGTGAACTCGAGGTCGAGGCCGAAGCGCCGCGCGGCGGCTTCCAGCACGCGCAAGCCTTCCGGCATCACTTCGTTACCGATGCCGTCGCCGGCGATCACTGCAATCTTCTGGGTCTTCATGGTGTCCGGCTTTCTTCAACGGGGTTGCGATGGGGAGCATGATATCGAATACGATAGAACATATAATCCCCTATTCCGTGAATCAAAAGAACACGCAGCGTGAATAATCTGCCGCTCCCCAGCAAATCGCTGCTGGAAGACCTGAATCTGTTCCGTACCGTGGTGCGCAAGCAGGGCTTTGCCGCGACCGCGCTCGAGCTGGGGGTATCGAACGCCTTCGTCAGCAAGCGCATCGCCGTGCTCGAGCAGGCGCTGGGCGTGCGCCTGCTGCACCGGACCACGCGCCGCCTGGCCCTGACCGAGCACGGCACCGTGGTCCTTCAATGGGCGCAGCGCATCCAGGAAGACGTCGACCAGCTGGCGGAAGCGATCTCGCAGAAAGGCAGCGCGCCGCGCGGGCTGCTGCGCGTGTGCACCAGTTCGGGTTTCGGGCGCAACCGCGTCGGCCCGGCGATCTCGGCGCTGGCGCGCGCCTACCCCGACCTGGAAGTACAGCTGGAATTGCTGGACCGGCCGGTCGACCTGGTCGCCGAGGGCTTCCACCTCGACATCCGGGTGGGCCAGGTGCAGGAGCCGCACCTGATCGCGCGCCGCATCGCCGCCAACCAGCGCGTGCTGTGCGCGGCCCCCGCCTACCTGGCGCGCAGGGGCATGCCCCTGCTGCTGGACCAGCTGGCGCAGCACGACTGCATCGTGATCCGCGAGCGCGACCAGGATGTCGGCCGCTGGAAGCTGGCCGGCCCGGACGGCGAGGACACCGTGCGCGTCAAAGGCGCGCTGTCGACCAACAACGGCGAGCTGGTGCACCAGTGGGCGATCGACGGCCACGGCATCATCCTGCGCTCGATCTGGGACGTCGGGCACAGCCTGGCCGACGGCAGCCTGGTGCGGGTATTGCCCGCGTATCACCAGCCGGCCGACGTCTGGGCGATCCATCCGGCGCGGCTGGGGACCACGGCCAACGTGCGCGTGTGCGTGCGCTTCCTGGAAGCGTGGCTGGGGGAACGGCGGAATTCGAGCGCATCTACGGCGCCTGACCGCCGTGCCGAGCCCGGTGCTTCACGCCGCTAGCGGCTGCGCCTGACTGAACGGCGACGCCGGCACGATGGCCGCACCATGGCGGGACTCTCCGGGGCCGCCCGCCAGGCGGAACACATCGACCACCTCGGACAGCGCGAACGCCTGTTGCTGCAACGCGTCCGCGGCGGCGGCGGCCTGTTCGACCAGCGCGGAGTTCTGCTGTACCACGCCGTCCATCTGGCGCATCGCCTCGTTGATCTGAACGATGCCTTCGCTCTGTTGCGTCGTCGTGCCCGTGATGCCGGCAACGACACCGGCGACGTGCTGGATGCTGCCGACGACCTCGCGCATCGTTTCACCGGCGCCGTCCACCAGGCGTGAGCCTTGCTGGACCTTGCCGACGGAATCCGAGATCAGCGCCTTGATCTCCTTGGCCGCCGTGGCCGAGCGCTGCGCCAGGGTTCGCACTTCGGACGCGACCACGGCGAAGCCACGGCCCTGCTCGCCTGCGCGCGCCGCTTCCACGGCGGCGTTCAAGGCAAGGATATTGGTCTGGAAGGCGATGCCGTCGATCACGCCGATGATGTCGACGATCCTGCCCGATGCCGACTCGATCTCGCTCATCGTGCTGACCACCTCGGCCACCGCTGCACCGCCACGCGCCGCGGCGTCGGAGGCGGTCTCGGCCATGCGCCGCGCTTCCGCGGCGGCGGCACTGCTTTTCTGCACCATCGACGTCAATTGTTCCATCGAGGCCGCGGTTTCTTCGACCGCGCTGGCCTGCTCTTCCGTGCGCGCCGCCAGGTCCTGGTTGCCCTGTGCGATCTCGCTCGTCGCGGCGGACATCGCTTCGGTGCCGCTACGAACGCGCAACACGATGCCCGCAAGACCCTGTTGCATGCTCTTGAGGGAGGCGAGGAGCATGCCGATTTCATCCTTGCGGTCGACGACGATCTCCTGACTCAGGTTACCCTCGGCGACGGTGCCCGCAATGGCCACGGCTTGCCGGAGCGGCGCCGTGATGCTGCGCGCCAGCCAGACGGTTGCGGCAGTGGCCGACGCAAGAATGGTGCCGAAGATCACGATCGCCAGTTGCCGTTCGCTGCGTTCGGCGGCCATCTTTTCCTCACGCGTCGCCATGATCGTCTTCAGGGAACGATCCTGGATGGCCGCAACGATGGCGTCGATCTGCCTGGTCGGCCCGCGGTCCATGCCCTTGACTTGCCGATCCAGCAGCTTATAGCTTTGCGGGTCGGCGCCGTCGTAGCTTGCCAGCGCCGCAAGGTAATGCGCATTCAACGCCTGCAATGCCGCCTGGGCGTTTTCCACCATGTCGACCGGTGCACCCTGTATCCGCAAGGTCGCTTTCAGTTTGTCGAGGGTGCCGAGGGTGCGGCTGGCACTGTCCTTGAACGCCTCCGTGTATTTGGCGAGTTCAGCCGGGTCGCTCCCTCGTACCAGGATGTTTTTCCATTCCTGGACCTGGATCTTGAACTCGACCTGCGCCGCGCGCGCCGTGTCGGCCGCCAGGGCCAGTGCTTCGACCTTCGCCAGCGCATCGTTGGCGCGCTGGTTGGCGACGCCTAGCGTATGCCAGGCATTCACGCTCGTAACGAGCAGCGCGATGAGAAAGAAGCTTCCCAGCAGGGAGAGCCTGACAGAAATCTTTAGATTGACGAATTTCATGGTGTGGTGGTTACTCGGAGATCATCCCTTGATGATGGACACAAGCACGTACATACACCAGTCAAAGTTTGAAAATTGGATAGATTTGTATCTACCTAGCAACGAATAGCCAGCGCTCAACTTGTTCCATATCTCTCTAGAAACTTTTTTGTTGTGCGCATCGACCTCTTCTTTTTTGCGGCAGTCAGACGCCTGTCACATTCCGGGCGCATCGTTGAAGCATGAACCGCCGGACCGATTCCCTTACAGCCTCGCTTGTCGACGCAGCCATTCACGCCGCTGCCACGCAGAGTCCCGTCGGCGCCGCGCGCGTCCTCGTCCGCTCGGGCGTGCCCTGGGAACTCATCATGCGGGTACTCGGCAGGCCAAGCGATCGCCGCGCCGGCACCCCTGGAGAGAATGGCTGCGCGCGCGCGGATCGATGAACGAAGGTGCACGGCGGCGCGATGGATGCGCCGTGTCCAGCCTCACCTCCCAATCCGCATGGACTATGAGGACTGCGCCTCCGCATCGATCCTGGAGCGGGCACGGGTGTCGCGCATGCACCAGCAGACCACCAGCGTGCAGGCGATCACCGCGGTGGCGTACCAGTAGAAGCCGCTTTCGATGCCGGCCGACTTGAACCACAGCGCCAGGTACTCGGCCGTGCCGCCGAACACCGACACCGCGAACGCATACGGTACGCCGACGCCGGTGGCGCGGATGCTGGCCGGGAACAGCTCGGCCTTGACCAGTGCGTTGATCGAGGTATAGCCGGACACGATGATCCAGGCGCAGGCGATCAGGATGAACGCTTCCCAGGGTCCGCCGGCATTGCGGATGGCGGTCAGCAGGGGCACCGTGAACAGGGTGCCGAGCAGCGCGAAGCCGACCAGCAGGGGGCGGCGGCCGATGCGGTCGGACAAGGCGCCGTAGAGCGGCTGCAGGCACATGGCGAACAGCAGCGAGGCGGCCGAGACGGCGGTGGTCTGGGCGTCCGTCAGGCCGACCGACAGGCGCAGGAATTTCTGCATGTAGGTCGTGTAGACATAGAAGGCCAGCGTGCCGCCCATGGTCAGGCCGACCACCAGCAGCACCTCTTTCGGATGCTGGGCCAGCTGCTTCAGGCCGCCCATCGGCTTGGCCGTCTTGCGCGCGGCTTCGAAGGACTGGGTCTCCGGCATGTTGTGGCGCATGCCCAGGGCTGCCAGTGCCAGGCAGGCGCCGGCAATGAAGGGAATGCGCCAGCCCCACGCGCGCAGCTGTTCGGCGTCGAGCAGGTAGCGTTGCAGCACCAGCAGCAGCAACAGCGCCAGCAACTGGCCGCCGATCAGCGTGACGTACTGGAAGCTGCTGTAGAAGCCGCGGTGCTTCGAGTCCGCCATTTCCGACAGGTAGGTGGCGCTGGCGCCGTACTCGCCACCCAGGCTGAGGCCCTGCAGCAGGCGCGCCAGCAGCAGGATGCAAGGCGACAGGATGCCGGCGGTGGCATAGGTCGGCGCGCAGGCGATCAGGAGCGAACCGAAGCACATCAGCAGGACCGAGGCCATGAGCGCCTTCTTGCGGCCGTGGCGGTCGCCGATGTGGCCGAACAGGATGCCGCCGATCGGCCGCACGAAGAAGCCCAGCGCGAAGATGCCCGCCGTCGACATCATCTGCGCGGTGGGATCCTGCGCCGGGAAGAACGAGCTGGCGAAGTACAGCGCGAAGGCCGAATAGCAGTAGAAGTCGAACCACTCCACCAGGTTGCCGGCCGAGCCGACGAAGATGGCGCGCAGGCGCTTGCCGGAGATCCGCTCGGCGGCGGCGCGGCCATCGGCGGCCGGATTCGTTGTGACGGTATGCATTGTTGTCTCCTTTGACCGGCGGGAGATCCGTATGCCATCCCGTCCAGGAACTCCACTATCCCGGTCAAGGCACCGGCCCGCATCCGCAACTTCGGCGCGCGCTCCTCCGTAAAACTACGGAGGAGGGTTCCAAAGCGCCGGCGCAGCTGTTATTGTTTCCCGATTTAGCCCGTCGAAACGCGATGCCTACCTGGTTCAACGCACGTCATTGGCGCAAGCTCGTTGCCGCCGCGGGAGCGCTGGTGCTGATCGTGGCCTGCGGGAACTGGGCCGAACGGCGCGAACTGCAATTCAAGATGGACGCCCTGCGCCAGGCCGCCGCCGCGCACGCCCTCGGCTTGCGCGGCCTGGTCGAGAAACACGACTTCCTGCCGCACGCCGCCGCCCGCCATCCGGATGTGCGCGACCTGTTGCGCGCCCCGATGGACGCGGCCTTGAAGGCACGCGTCGACGACTATTTCGCCGACCTGCAAGCGACCACCGGCGCCGCCGTGCTGTACCTCGTCGACCGCTCGGGACTGACGCTGGCCGCCAGCAACTGGAACCTGCCGTCGAGCTTCGTCGGCCAATCCTACCGCCGGCGGCCCTATGTCGAAGATGCCCTGCAGGGCCGCCGCGGCTACTTCTATGGTCTGGGCCTCACGACCGGCCAGTCGGGCCTGTTCATCGCCGAGCCGGTCCGGGCGGACGGCGCCGTCCTTGGCGTGGTGGTCGTCAAGATCAGCCTGGAGCCGCTGCAAGCCGCGTGGATGCGCGGCGGCGACCCGGTGGTGCTCAGGGACAGCCGCGGCATCGTGTTCCTGAGCGCCGTGCCCGAATGGCTGTTCCACGGCATCCGGCCGCTTGCCGCGAACGACGCGCGCTGGATCGCCGACCACGGCCAGTACGGCAGCCGCGCACGCTTCGATGTGCTGCCATGGCGCACCGAAGCACATGGCCGGCCGGGCATGGACTTGCCCGGCTTCGTCCTGCACACCGACGTGCGCGGGCGCCGCGTGGACCTGCTGGCGCTCGACACGCCCCTGCCGGAACTTGGCTGGACGCTCACGGTCACGACCGACATGAAGGAGGTGGTGCAGGCGCGCCGCGCCGCGCTCGCGCTCACCGCGCTGGCCGTCGCGCTGCTGCTGCTCGGCGTGCTGTACTGGCGCTTGCGCGACAAGCGTTTCGCCGAACAGCGCGCGGCCCGCCTCGAGCTGGAGCGGCGCGTCGAGGAGCGCACCCGCGACCTGCAGGAAGCGCACGCGTTCCGCAAGGCGATGGAAGATTCCCTGCTCGTGGGGATGCGCGCGCGCGACCCCGACGGCAAGATCATCTACGTCAATCCGGCACTGTGCGCGATGGTGGGGTACAGCGCGGAAGAATTGCTCGGGCGCCGCCCGCCCTATCCCTACTGGCATCCGGACGACCTGGAAAAACAGGCGCGCGAAAGCGACGAAGCCTTGCAGGGACGCGCCGCACCGCACGGCTTCGAATCGCGGGTCCGGCACAAGGACGGCCATGATGTGATCACGATGGTGTATGCCGCCCCGCTGGTCGATGCGCAAGGCGTCCACCGCGGCTGGATGAGCTCCGTGGTGGACATCACCGCCCAGAAACAGGCAGAAGCCCGGCAGCGGGAGCAGGAACTGCGGCTCCAGCGCAGCGCGCGCCTCGCCAGCGTCGGCGAGATGGCGTCCACGCTGGCACATGAACTCAACCAGCCGTTGATGGCACTGTCGAACTTCGCCGTCGCCGCCCGCGCGCTCGCAGGTACCGCGGCAGGCGGGTCGGCGGAGGCCCCGGCCGGCACGATGCTCGCGGGTGCGCTCGACGACATCGTCGGACAGAGCAGGCGCGCCAGCGAAATCGTCAAGCGGGTGCGCGCCTTCATCAATCCGCAGCGCGCCCAATACGAGCGCCTGGCGATGGACGGCGTCGTGGCCCATGCGGCGACGCTGCTCAAGCCCGAGCTGCAACGCCACGGCGTCACCTTGCGGCTGCTGATGGAAGATGGCGGCGCGTTGGTGCGCGGCGACCGGGTACTGCTCGAGCAGGTGCTGGCCAACCTGGTCCACAACGCCCTGCAGGCGATGCAGCCGACACAGGACCAGCCGCACCCGCCGCCCGCCCAGCGCAGCATCGAGCTGGCCTGCCAGCGCGCCGAACAGGGCCTGCGCGTCACCGTCGCCGACCGCGGGCCCGGCATTCCCCGCGAACAGCTGGAACAGGTGTTCGCGCCGTTCTTCACCACCAAGCCCGACGGGCTGGGCCTGGGATTGAACATCTGCCGCACCATCATCGAAGCGCATGGCGGCTTCATGACCGTCGAAAATCGTAGCGGCGGCGGTGCCGCCTTTTCCTTCACGCTTCCCACCGTACCATGAAAGACATGCCACTCACGCTGTACGTCGTCGACGACGACGAAGCCCTTCGCCGTTCGCTGTTGCTGCTGCTGTTTTCGCAGGGGCTGGCAGTGCAGGCCTTCGATTCCGGGGAGGCCTTCCTGGACGCCGTCGACATGCGCCAGCCGGGCTGCGTGATCCTCGACCTGCGCATGAAAGGGATGAGCGGACTGGCGGTCTTCGAACGCCTGCTCGCGGCACATAGTCCCCTGGTGACGCTGTTCCTGTCGGCGCATGGCGACATTCCGACCGCGCTGGAAGCGGTCCGGCGCGGCGCCTACGACTGGGTCGAAAAACCGGATACCCAGCATTTGCTCGACAAGCTCCCGGCCGCCATCGCCCAGGCCCGCGTCCGTGCCCAGGCGCTGCGGCTGTGGGCGGAGCTGACGCCGCGCGAGCGCGAAGTCGCGCGCTTGGTGGGTCTGGGTCAGCCGAACAAGGAAATCGCCCGCGTCCTGGTCCCGCCCTGCGGCCCCCGCTCGGTCGAAACCCACCGCGCCAACATCTTCAGCAAACTGCAGTGCGCCAACGACAATGAACTGGGACGCTGGCTGGCGGCCCACCCCTGGCTGGACTAAGCGGCTAGCGGCGTTTGCCAGCAGCCCGAATCCTGCGTACACTGCTGCCGTCACCTCGCAAGAGATGACACACCGCTAGGGGTCCTGCGTCGTCGCTAGCGACGCGCGGGTGAGACATACCCTTTGAACCTGATCTGGATAATGCCAGCGAAGGGAAGCCCGGACAGCCTGCGCGCGCCGCCCCGCATCCGTTGTTCTTCTCCCCGCCGGATCGCCAGTCATTACAGTGACCCGGGGAGTGAGCAACCTTGAACATCATCGTGTTGGGCGCCGGCGCGGTCGGCACCGCGTCGGCCTGGTACCTGCGCCAGGCCGGCCATGACGTGAGCGTCCTCGAACGCCAGAGCGGACCGGCGCAGGAGACCAGCTTTGCCAACGGCTGCCAAATTTCGGTGTCGCATGCCGAACCGTGGGCGAATCCTGCCAGTTTGCTCAAGGTGCTGCGCTCGCTCGGGCGCGAAGATGCGCCGCTGCTGTTCCGCCTGCGCGCCGATCCGCTGCAATGGCGCTGGTGCCTGCGGTTCATCAGCGAGTGCCGGCCGGGGCGCGTTGCCGCCAACCTGCGCCGCATCGTCGCGCTGGCCGACTACAGCCGCCGCAGCCTGCAGGCCCTGCGTGCCGACACCGGCATCGACTACGATCATCTGGAACGCGGCATCCTGCATTTCTATACCGACCAGCGGGAGTTCGACAAAGCGTGCGCCGCGGCGGCGGCGATGCGCGCACTGGGCTGCCCGCGCATGACGATCGACGCCGACGAGGTCGTGCGCATCGAGCCGGCCCTGCGCGCGGCACGCCCGCGGCTGGTGGGCGGCGACTTCACGGCCAGCGACGAATCGGGCGACGTCTACCGGTTCACGACCCAGCTTGCCGCCCGCTGCGCCGCTGCCGGTGTCCGCTTCGCCTACAACATGACGGTGACGCGCCTGCTGGCCGAGGCAGGAAACATCAGCGGCGTGGAAGTCATCGACGGCGCCGGGCGGCACCAGGTGCAGCGTGCCGACGCCGTCGTCGTCGCGCTCGGCAGTTTCTCTCCTGCCCTGCTGGCACCGCTCGGTATCCGGCTGCTGATCTATCCCGGCAAAGGCTATTCCGCCACCTACCCGATCGCCGATGCCGCCGCGGCACCGACGGTGTCGCTCACCGACGACGGCCACAAGCTGGTCATGTCGCGGCTCGGCGCGCGCCTGCGCGTGGCCGGCACCTGCGAGTTGAACGGTTATTCGCGCGAACTCAACATGGTGCGCTGCGAAGCGATCACGCGCCGCGTGCGCGCCCTGTTCCCCGACGCCTGCGACTACGACCAGGTGCGCTACTGGGCCGGCCTGCGCCCGCTGACGCCGTCGAACGTGCCGTATGTCGGCAGGACGCGCCACGCCAACCTGTACCTGAACACCGGCCACGGCACGCTGGGCTGGACCATGGCCTGCGGCGCGGGCCGGGCGCTGGCCGATATCGTCAGCGGCCGCGAGCCGGAAATCGAGACGTAAAGCGGAACACGCATTCCCACCAGCGGAACAGTCCGCGCCGACGCGGCTTGCTACACTGGAGATGTCAATTTGACCATCTCAAAGAATGTCATGCGGCCTTTCACCTTGTTACTTCGTGGCGGCGCGATCTCCTACACGATGACGGCTCAGCATTGCCTATGCTGCAGCGCAGCATCGTGTGACACTGGCCGAAACACAGGCTCAGCGCCTGAAGGGAGCCAGATAATGTTACACACGATGCTGGACGCATGGTCGTCCTTTGCCCTCTCCCCATTCGCCCCGTCCCGCCCGCGTGACGGCGGCACATTCACCGCCGAGCGTTACCACGGTCACGGACGATCCTTGCGTTACA
>JAKOOD010000501.1 GCA_022701635.1 Burkholderiaceae bacterium
TTTGGTAAAGGCCGCGCGGTCGGCGAAGCGATCATGGACACCCTGTACGCGCCGGGCGACGACGGCCGCATCCCGGTGGTGGCCGTCACCGGCACCAACGGCAAGACCACCACCGTGCGCGTGATCGCCCACCTGCTGGCGGCCTCCGGCCTGCGCACCGGCATGACGAACACCGACGGCGTGTACATCCAGGGCCGCCGCATCGACAGCGGCGACTGCAGCGGTCCGCGCAGCGCGCGCAACGTGCTGCTGCACCCGGACGTCGACGCGGCCGTGTTCGAGACCGCGCGTGGCGGCATGCTGCGCGAGGGCCTGGCCTTCGATCGCTGCCAGGTCGGCGTGGTCACCAATATCGGCGCCGGCGACCACCTGGGCCTGAACTACATCACGACGCTGGAAGACCTGGCGGTGCTGAAGCGCATCATCGTGCAGAACGTGGCGTCGAACGGCATGGCGGTGCTGAACGCGGCCGATCCGATCGTCGCGGCGATGGCCGAGAATACCCGCGGCGACGTCACCTACTTCGCCCAGGACAGCTCGCTGCCGCTGATGCAGAAGCACCGCGCCCAGGGCCGCCGCATCGTCTACGTCGACAACGGCGACCTGGTGTGCGCGCAAGGCAAGGGGGAAGAACGCATCGCGCTGAGCGAGGTGCCGATCACCCGCGGCGGCGTGGTCGGCTTCCAGGTCGAGAACGTGATGGCGGCCGTGGCCGCGGCCTGGGCCGTCGGCATCGATTGGGACGCGGTGCGCGCCGGCCTGCGCACCTTTGTCGGCGAAAGCGACAATGCGCCGGGCCGCTTCAACGTGTTCGATTACAAGGGCGCGACCGTGATCGCCGACTACGGCCACAATCCGGACGCGATCGCCGCGCTGGTGAATGCGGTCGAGTCGATGCCGGCCCAGCGCCGCTCGGTCGTGATCAGCGGCGCCGGCGACCGCCGCGACCAGGACATCCGCGAACAGACCGTCATCCTCGGCAAGTCCTTCGACGACGTGCTGCTGTACGAAGACCAGTGCCAGCGCGGCCGCCAGGAGGGCGAAGTCGTGGCCCTGCTGCGCCAGGGCCTGGCCGGTGCGCCGCGCACCAGCCACGTGGAAGAGATCAAGGGCGAATTCGTCGCGATCGACCGCGCGCTGGCCCGCCTGCAGCCGGGCGACCTGTCGCTGATCCTGATCGACCAGGTGGACGAAGCGCTGGCGCATATCGCCAAGCGCGTGGCCGAAGCCTGAACGCCGGTGGCGTAGACGAGTACAACGGGCGCCGCGGCGCCCGTTTTTCATGGCATCCACATCGCTGGTCCTTGCTGCTGCGCAATTGCCTGCGCAACAGATGACCGGGCGCGCGCGCTCGAGACAGCCAATGACGTAGGATGGGCAGTCACGGCTTTCAACCCTCGGCTTCCATCAGACAAGCGGTGTGATCATGACCCTCGACAAGGATAAGCAGCCCTCCGTCACCGACGAGCACCTGCCCGAGATGCCGTTCCGGCGCCTGCTCTACCGCTTCCTGTTCTTCGACTGGCTGTTCCGCGACGTCAGCGCCGCGCGCGACCGCATCGAGCGCCATGCCGCCCACCAGCACAACTGCAAGATGAGCCGCTACCTGCCGGTCTACCTGCGCCGCTGGTCCTTTCTTACCGCCTTCGACTTCGCCCTCGGCGTGCTGTTCGAAAAAGTCTTGCAGGCCGGCCTGCTGTCGGCCTGGTTCTTCACGTGGTCGTGCGTGACGCTGACCGGCATGGTCGTGATCACGGTGGCGTGGGTAATCCTGAACCATGCGCGGCTGTCCTAGCCCTGCCGGCGCCGTCAGCCTGCCGGCAAGGGCGGCGGTGCCGGCGGCGGGGCCAGCGCCCGCGGCACCGTGTGCTGGCGCCTGAGATTGGCCTGGGCGAACAGGAACAGCATCCATACCGGCGCTTCGTAGTAATACATGCGTGAATTCAGCGGCATCGCAAAGATGACCAGGCTGAGCAGGATGCCGTTGAAGTAGGCCAGCCGGCCGAACAGCACCAGTAGCACCATCAGCATCAGCAGTCCACCGCCGCTGAGCAGGTTGGCGATCACGCCCATGTTCTGGAAATAGCAATTCACGCAGGGCGGATGCTCGTAGCCGAGCCCGATGATCTTTTCCTCCAGCCCGGTATTCAGATAACTGTGCAGCCCGGTCTTCCAGATCGACAGGCTGCCGTCGTCGTTGTGGGCGAAACGCTGGTCGAGGTGGTCGAGGATGTTCGAGGTGCCGAGGAAGGCCAGGATGCACAGGAACAGGACCAGCACATGCCATTTCTTGATGCGGTGGCGCCACAGCAGCGGCAGCAGCGCCAGCATCACGCAGGTGAAATACACCGATGTCGCCGAGCCGGTCAGCAGCATCGACAGCACCGTCAGGATCGAGATCCAGTAGACCCGCTTGCGATAGCCCGAGGTGAACAGGTACACGGCCAGCAGGAAGGCCATGTTGTTGGCATAGGTGCCCGGCTCCACCTGGATGCCGGAAAAGCGGTTGATGCCAACGAAGTCGACCGCGTCGCGGCTGGGTGAATTGAACACCATCTCGTGCAGGTCGACGATCGGCCCGCCCAGCAGGTAGTACATGGCGATCTGGAGGTACAGCGCACCGAGATTGATCACCAGCAGCCAGCCGACGGCGGCGTTGAATTCCCTGGGCCAGCGCTTGCCGGCTTCGTAGATCAGCACGGCCAGCAGGATGTTGGTGCCGACGAAGATCGGATAGATGAAGGACACCTGCTTGAAGAAGATCGTGTGCA
>JAKOOD010000528.1 GCA_022701635.1 Burkholderiaceae bacterium
GCCGATGATAGTGCTGCAACCAGTGTGAAAGTAGGTTATCGTCAGGCTAATTAATAGCAGTAAGCAAAACCCCGCCCGGTGATCCGAGTGGGGTTTTTTGCTTTTTCTCTCCAAATGTGACAAAGCGTTCGCCGCATTCCCAGTATGTGTATACTCGCGATATTTCTGGTGTCGTCGTCCTATGGCTGCTGATCAACAAGAAAGAACATCCCGTTTGCCCACATTCGCGCGTCGCGTGACGGCCCTTTACGTGGGAGTTGCACTCCTTTCACTGGGCGCCATGGTGGGCATCCCATCGGTGTCGGCACAGGCGACCAGGGCGTCTCCACCTGCCGCTCCCGCAGCCCCTGCCGCACCTGCACCCGCACCCACCCCGGCACCGCTCAAGCTCGACACCGTCACCGCCCAGCGCGGCGACATCCGTGACACCGTCGCGGCGAACGGCAAGCTGCAACTGCACAAATGGGCCGACGTCTACCCACAGATCGGCGGACAGGTGAAGGACGTGCTGGCCGCCATCGGCGACGCGGTCAAGGCCGACCAACCCCTCATCGAGATTACCCCGACCCAGCAGCCCACCAAGGCCGAGAGCAATCGCGCCCAGATGGCCCGGTTGCAGGCGGACCTGGCCGACCAGCGTGCACAACTCGATTTTGCCGAGCTCCAGTTCAAGCGCCAGACCCAGCTGAAAGCGCAAAATGCGACCCGCGAGGAAGCCTTCGAATCGGCACGCATGAGCGCGTCGTCGGCGAGCGCGCGCGTCGATGCGATCACCGCCCAGATCCGCGAACTGGAAGCGACCTTGAAGATCGACGAGGACGCGCGCCAGAAAACCATGGTGAAGGCGCCGATGGCCGGCACCGTCGTCTCGCTGGCCGCGCGGCCCGGACAAATGGTGACGGCGGCGCAACCTGCGGCGCCGCTGCTCCGGATCGCCGACCTGTCCGACATGACGGTGGCCGCGCGCGTCGCCGAAAACGATGTGACGCGGCTGCGGCCCGGCATGGATGCGAGCTTCACCACGCCGGGCTATCCCGGCAAGCACTGGTCGGGGAAGCTGCGCCAGGTGATCCCGATCCCGGCGGACGGCACCGGCGACCAGGGCAAGCAGGCCTTTTATATCGTCCTGTTCGAGGTGAAGAATCCGAATCATGCACTGATGAGCGGCATGAGTGCGCAGGTGCAGTTCGTGGTCGCGCAGGCGAAGGATGCGCTGCTGTTGCCGGCGAAAGTCTTGGGTGCGCCGGACGACGACGGCCTGTATGACGTGAATGTCGTCGACAACGCCCGGCAGATCAGCCCGCGCAAGCTGAAGGTAGGCGTGCGTGCCGGCCAGCAGGCACAGGTCCTGGCGGGACTGGAAGATGGCGACAAGGTGCTGGTCGGTCCGGTGCCGAAGGGGCTTGCGCTGCCGGCTGCGCCGACTGCCGGTGCCAGGGCCCCGGTGGCGTCGGCAATCGAGGCGCATCAATGAGGCTGCGCCCCCTGAAGCTGCCATTTGTCCGTATGCCGGCAGCGGCAGCGGTGTCGTTGGCATGCGCTTGTGCCACGCTGGCCGGCTGTGCCAGCCGTGGCCCGGGCGCCGAGCCGCCGCCCAAGGTCGACCTGCCCGCCGAATGGTCGGCCGGTACGCCCGATCACCCGGCCTGGCCCGACAAGCAATGGTGGCAGCGCTTCGGCAGCGCCGAGCTGACCCGCCTGGTCGATGAAGGCCAGTCCGGTAACCTGGAACTGGCGGGCGCGCTCGAGCGCGTCAAGCAGGCGGAAGCCGGGGCGCGCATCGCCGGCGTGTCGCTGCTGCCCACCGCGAGCTTTTCCAGCGGCGCCAACCGGTCGGTGCCGATCGGCAGCGGCAGCGGCAGCACCTCCGCCAGCAGTGCCATACAGGTGTCCTACGAAGTCGATTTCTGGGGCAGGAACAAGGCCAGCGTGGCGTCCGCGCAAGCCTCGCTCGCGGCCAACCGCTTCGACCGCCAGACCGTCGCCCTGACCGTCACCAGCGGCATCGTCGCGACCTATCTGCAGGTGCTGTCGCTGCGCGACCGGCTTGCCGTCGCGCGCCAGCACGTGGCAAATGCCGAGCAGTTACTCGCTCTGGTGGAGGCGCAGAAGAGCGCGGGCGCGGCGTCGTCGCTCGACCTGGCGCGCCAGCGCTCCGCCGTGGCGCAGCGCAAGTCCGACATACCGGACCTGGTACAGCAGGAACGCGAAGCGCAGTCGGCGCTGGCGATCCTGCTCGGCAAAGCGCCGCAGACGTTTTCAGTGGCGGAACAAGGGTTGGCGTCGATCACCTTGCCCGAGGTGGCGCCGGGCCTGCCGTCGGAACTGCTGGCGCGCCGGCCCGACATCCGCCGCGCCGAGGCCGACCTGGCCGCCGCCAATGCCAACGTGGCCGTCGCCCGTGCCAACTTGTTCCCCAGCATCAGCCTGACCGGGGCGATGGGCACGCAAAGCAGTGCCTTGCTGTCGCTGCTGAATGCGCCGAACCTGGTCGCCAACGTCAGTGCCTCGCTGTTCACGCCGATTTTCGACGGCGGCCGCCTCAAGCGCGAACGCGACATCGCGATCTCGCGCAAACAGGAAGTGGTGCAGGCCTACCGCGCGACCGTGATCGCCGCCTTGTCGGAGGTGGACAACGCGTTGGGTCAGGTGCACAGCTTGGATGAGCAGCAGCGCCTGAAGACCGTCGAACTGGACCAGGCGCGCCAGGCCTACGACCTGGCGGAGATCCGGTACAAGCTGGGGGCCGAGGATTTCATGACGGTGCTCGATACGCAGCGTGCCTTGTCGGACGTGCAGAACGACATGGGGATCCTGAAACTGAGGCGCTTGCAGGCGACGGTGTCCCTGTACAAGGCGCTCGGCGGCGGCTGGCAGGACGAGGGCGGCCAGGGCAAGCCGCTTTCCGCAAAGTCCTGAGCCATCGGCACGCCGCGGCGATCCGCTGCGGCCCTGGCGTCAATCGACCTCGACGCGAACAGATATTCGCCGCCGCCGGCCAGGTGTCCGGCGGCCGTCAGCGCGCCATCGTCGGGCGTCGGCGGGACTGCCTTCCTGGCGTCCGCGCGCGCTGGAAAAGATCGTACTGCCGGGCTTCCAGTCGCGCACCGGCTCGTCATCGCCCGAGGACGGCACGACCACCGAGCGTTTTGCCCGCACCTATCGACCGTAGCAGCCATCACGTTTTTTTCGATGGCGCCCACGCCGCCGCGCGTGGACGCGCCCGCATAGCGGCTGGCCGAGGTCAGCGCCACGTGTTCCGAGCGGATGCCCGGCAGCAGGTGGGGCAATCTCGCCGGTGGCAATCCGGGTCTCGGGATTGGCGACCCTGGCATCCGCCCCAGCCCTGGGGCTAGCCCTGGCCCGGCTGGCAGGCCGCCAGCACCACCGTGATGTTGTCGCTTCCACCGTATTCGTAAGCCAGCTCGATCAGTCGCGCGCAGGCCGTATCCAGCTTGCCGGCGGCGCCGC
>JAKOOD010000299.1 GCA_022701635.1 Burkholderiaceae bacterium
GCGCCAGGCCGCGTTCCGACAGCACCGGGCCGACGTCGTTCAGGACCGCCGCCGCGATCAGGCCGATGTGGCGCGCCGCCAGCGCGATCGTGATCAGGCCGCCCATCGAGGTGCCGACGAAGACGGCACGCGCGATGCCGAGGTCGGCCATCAGCTTGACCACGTCGTCCGCATACACCTGCGGGGTGTAGTGCGAGGGATCGGGGTCGCGCTCGGAGTGGCCGCGGCCACGCACGTCGAGCGCCAGCACGCGCCGGCCCAGCGCCGCGATGGCCGGGGCGAATTCGTCGAAGTCGGCCGAGTTGCGCGTCAGGCCGTGGATGCAGATGACGGGGAGGCGGGCCGCGACGGGCTGCGCCTGCATCGGCTCCATCGCAGCCACGGGCGCAGTGCCGCCGCCCGCCGGGTAGTCACGGGCATACAGCGCCAGGCCGTCGGCGCTGGTGTAACGGATCGGTATGAAATTAGGCACGCTCAAGCAATCCTTCGATGGCGACCCTGCGTGCAAGGCCACCGGTTCAAATCTCGCCCCCCACCCGGTCCCACCCGGTGCCCGACGGCACCGGGTGGGACGCCACTTCATGGCCGGGGCTTCAGAAGCGGTACTCGACCGTCGCCTGCACCGTGCGCGGGGCGCCGTAGAAGGCCGTCAGCGTGCCTTCGTTGCCCAGCGTCGGGAACAGGTAGCCGGCGGTCTTGTAGTGCTTGTCGTTCAGGTTCTTGCCGTGCAGGCCGGCGCGGATCTTGCCGTCGGCGCGGGTCCAGACCACGCTGGCGTCGTACAGGTAATATGATGCCTGGTCGAGGATCGAGACGGTCTCGAACTGGTTGGTGGCGCCGCGGTAGGAGGCGCTGCCGATCAGCGCCAGCCGGCCGCCCACGCCGCCGACCGGCAGCGGCATGTCGTAGGTGGCGCGCAGGTTGGCCGAGTTGCGCGGGGTGTTCTGGAACACGCGCTGGTTGGCCACGTTGACGCCGGCCACGATGTATTCGTCGTACTTGGCGTCGATGTAGCTGTACATGCCGGCCAGAGAGAAGTTCGGGGTCAGGTGGGCTACCGCTTCGAATTCGAAGCCCTTGATCTTGGCCTTGCCGGCGTTGGTGGTCAGGCCGGCGAAGCTGTCGTCGCGGCCGTCGCCGTTGGTGTCGATCGCCACCGAACCGGGGATCTGCACGTCCTTGTAGTCGCTGTGGAACAGGGCGGTGTTGGTGGTGATGCGGCCGCCGTTGAACGAGGACTTCAGGCCCAGCTCCGCGGTGCCGATGGTTTCGGGACGGTAGCCGGCGCGGGCTTGCGCCTGCGTGATGCGGGTGCCCACCACGTTCAGCCGCGGGTCGAAGCCGCCGCCCTTGAAGCCTTTCGAGTAGGACGCGTAGACGTTCTGGTCAGGGGTGGCCTTGTAGTTCAGGGCGATGCGCGGGGTGAATTTCTTGTCCTCGCGGGACAGCCCCGGCAGGTCGGTGTCGGTGCGGAACAGGATGGCGCCCGGGTTACCCATTTGCGGCGTGCCGCCCAGGCCGAGGTAGATCTGGCGGAAGATGTCGGCTTCGCGCTTGTCGACGGTGTAGCGGCCGCCCAGCGACAGCTGCAGTGCATCGGTCAGGTTATAGCTGCCGTCGGCATACACGGCCCAGGCGCGGGTGTCGATGTCGCCGCTGGTGAAGGTGCTGGTGGGCACGAGGCCGGCCAGGATGGTATCGAACTTGTTGTAGGCGTTGGCGTCGATGTAGTAGACGCCGGCCACGCCCTGGATCTTGGGACCGGTGTAGGTCAGGTTGAATTCCTGGCTGAACTGCTTGTTGGTATACAGCGCCGGCACTTCCATGTCGACCACGGGCAGGGAATCGAAGTCGATCGGAGCGTACGACTTGTCCTGGCGCTGGGCGGTGATCGACTTGAAGGTCAGCTCCGGGGTGACGTTCCATTCGACCGTGGCCGACACGCCGTGCTGGCGCACTTGCTGCTCGTGCCCGAGCGCCGTCATCATCTCGGCCTGGGTGTCGTAGACGTTGGACAGGATCGGGGCGCCGCTGGTGCGGCCGACGATCAGGCGGTGGCCGTTCTTGGGATGCGAATCGTCCTGGGTCAGGTCGGCGGCCACACGCACGAACAGGTCCGGGGTCGGCGTCCATTCGGCCGAGACGCGCGCCGCCGCCAGGTCCTTGTCGTAGTTGGGGGCGCCGTTGAACAGGTTGCGGCCGTAGCCGTCGTGCTTGAACTTGGCGATGGTGCCGCCGACGCGCAGCGTGTCGCTGAGCGGGGTGCTGGCGGTGAGGACGCCGTCGCGTTCCTTGTAGTTGCCGAGCGTGCCTTTCAGGCGCACGTCGGTCTGCGGTGCCAGCCTGCGGGTGACGTACTTGACGGCGCCGCCGATGGTGTTGCGGCCGTACAGCGTGCCCTGCGGGCCGCGCAGCACTTCGATGCGCTCGACGTCGTAGATGTCGGCCACCGCACCTTGCGGGCGGGCCAGGTAGATGTCGTCGAGGTAGATGCCGACGCCGGATTCGAAGCCGGCCAGCGGGTCGGCCTGGCCGACGCCGCGGATGAAGGCGGTGAGCGTGGAATTGGTGGCGCGCGAGGCCTTCAGGGTGGTGTTCGGCAGCGTGGTGGTGAGCGCGACCACGTCCGGAATGCCCTGCTTGGACAGCTGGTCGGCGCTAAAGGCGGTGACGGACACCGGCACATCCTGCAGCGTCTCCTGGCGGCGGCGTGCGGTGACGACCACTTTCTCGACATTGCCCTCAGGAGTGGCGACCGCACCGCCGGTGTCCTGGGCATGGACGGTACCGGCGGCGGCGCCGGACAGGGCGAGCAGGGCAGCGGCGGAACGGAACATGAAATGCCGGCTCAGCAGCTGCTGCCGGGTTGCGCGCATGGGCAACCGCGCTTTTTTCTTGCTAACACGCATGGACGTCTCCTGATTTTGTTGTGGTGTCATGCTTTTTTTCGCACGCACCGCAGTGTGACTCGGATGG
>JAKOOD010000559.1 GCA_022701635.1 Burkholderiaceae bacterium
CGTTGAGCACCTGGATGCTGTCCAGGTTCTCGGCCGCGATGGCGGTGGTGCCGACCGTGTTCAGGCCGTCCAGCCGGGTGTTCTGCACCACGCTGCCCTGGAAGCCGCGCGCCTGCGGACGCGATACTTCGAGGCCCTGCTGGTCGCGCACCTCGACCGAGGGCAGGAAGCGCAGCACGTCGTTGACGGTGCGCGCCTGCTGGTTGACGATCAGGTCCTGCGGCACGCTGGTGACCGAGGCCGGCGTGTCCATCACGCTTTGCCGGCCCAGTCGGGCGCGGCCTGGGCGATGGTGCCCGGTGCGGCGGCCGCCGCGATGGTCGCCGCGCCCTTGCTGGCGCCGGTGTAGGCGAGCACCATCCGGCCCTCGGCGAAGCGGATCGTGTATGTCACGATGCCGGCGGGCTTGAGCATGCGTTCGTTGACCTCGGCGTCGGCGCTGGCAAAGATGTCGATCCCGCCGCCGTCCCTGCCCAGGTCGCGCGCCAGCTTGACGCTGCCGCCGGACAGGTCGACCACGCAGACTCCGGTACGCCGGGTGAATTCCGCTTCGACCGGCACGAACGAGGACGTCAGACTGCCGGCGTGGGAAATCACGAGCCGGGGCGCGTCGCTTGCACATGGGGCCGCGCCGGCTGTGGCGGAGGTCGACACGCCCGGCGTCGCCAAGGCGAGCGCCAATAGCGGCGGGATGGCCGCCCGGCGCCTTGCAGAGGTCAATATCATGTCATTGCTCCAATTTTGTAAACGTTCATGTGAAAAAATTTACATGACGCGTCGAGGATGGGCATCGTGTGGCGCCCGGTCCGATGTTGGAGAGGGAGGTGCCCGACCTGGTTCGGAAGCTCAAGCGATATCGGCGTGCGGCTGCGCGACGACCCGGTGCACCAGTTCGGCAAAGCTCGCCAGGCTGGCCTTGCGCAGCGGGTAGCACGGAATCCCGGCACGGGCGGCGATCTGCCTGGTCATGTGCATGGCATTGTGGCTGACGCAGTCGACCGGATACACGACCAGTCCGGCACGCGCCAGCGTCGCGGCGAGCAAGCCCTTGCGGTCCTCGACGCCGCCGTCGTGCAGCAGCAGTTCGCCGCCGGCATCGGCGACCATGCGGGCCAGGATCAGTGTCGATTGCTGGCGCCCGCCGACGTAGGCGATGGCCAGACCCTGCAGCGCCGGCAGGGCAGGCGCTACGCGCGCCTGGCCCGTGACCAGCTGCGCCAGCGCCCGTTCCAGTACCTCGATCTCGGCGTGTGCAGCGGCCAGTTCGGCTGCGTGGCCGGCCTGTTCCCTGCCCAGGGCCGCAACCGCATCGTCGCCGGCGCGCAGCCGGGCCTCCGCATCGAGGCAGCGCTGGCCCAGCACCGCGATCTGTTCGCGCTGCGCCGCCAACGACGTCCTTGCCTCGGCCAGTTCCTGCGCCGCGTCGTCCACCAGCAGGGCGGCCAGCCGTTCGCGCAGGCTGCCCAGCTGGGTGGCCTGGTCGTCGGCCAGCACCACGGCCTGCTGGTGCTTCGCACCGAGTTCGTTCAGGCGGCGTTGCTGGTCGGCGTGCTGGGCGCGCAGCCGCGCGCACTCGTCCTCGAGCGCGGCCAGGCGCCGGATGTCGGCGCGGTTGGAAGCGCCTACCAGGTGCGACAGCATGTGGACGTCGCCGAAGGCCAGGCTGCGCAGCGCGAAGGTCGACTGCGGATGCGTCATCAGCGCCCAGTAGGCGCCGGGCACGTCGCCGCCCGCCATGGCGTCGCGCCACAGGGCGGCCAGCGCGGCTTCGGTGGCGGCCGTCTTGAAGCGCCTGATCGATTGCGCGTGGCGGGTGTCGAGCGCCTTGGTCAGTTCCCTGGCCACGGCTTCGCCCGTCGTCGACAGCTTGACCGCGGCGTGATGGATATCCAGGTCGCTCGCCGTCTTGCGGTCGATCGACAGGTCGTAGCGCGGCACCAGCTTGCGCAGTTCGCCGGTGGTCAGGCAGGTGCCGATGATCGAGCAGTGCACGTGGTCATCGAGGTCGGACAGCCGGGCGCGCCGCGCGACCGGGGCGGCAGGTGCTGCCGCCGGTGTGTCGGCCGCGCAGCAGGCATCGGTTTTGCCGATCGACAGGCGTCGCAAGAATGCCGGGGCAGTCGTTTCTTGATGGAGGAAGGGCATCTGGCCAACTCGCAAAGCGTTATATATGGAAGAATATAACGCATTCATCGAAAGCTTGTCACGAGAAGGACACCATGAAAACTGCGCTGGCACTGCGCCATCTGGCATTCGAAGACCTGGGAGGGCTGGCGCCGGTCCTGGAAGAGGCGGGCTACGCCATCCATTACCTCGAGATGGGCGTCGCGCCGCTGGCGATGATTCCGCCGCTGGCCGCGGACCTCGTCATCGTCCTCGGCGGCCCGGTCGCCGCCTACGAACTCGATGCCTATCCCTGGCTGGCCGAGGAGATCGGCTGGATCCGGGCGCGCCTGCTGGAAGACCAGCCGACTCTCGGCATCTGCCTCGGCGCCCAGTTGATGGCGGCGGCGCTGGGCGCGCGCGTCTATCCGGGCGCGCGCAAGGAGCTCGGCTGGCGGCCGGTGCAGGCGACCGTACAAGCCGCGGCCGTTCCGGGACTGGCCGATTATCTGGAGGGGGCGGGCGCGGTGATGCACTGGCACGGCGACACCTTCGACCTGCCGCGGTGGGCACGGCGCCTGGCGTCGTCCGCGCTGACCGCGAACCAGGCCTTCGGCTGGGGCAAGCAGTGCCTCGGCATCCAGTTCCACCCGGAGTTCGAACCGGCGCAGCTGGAGCGCTGGCTGATCGGGCATGCGCTGGAAATTGCGCAAACCGAGGGCGTCACGCCGGCCGCCCTGCGTGCGGATACGGCGCGCTACGGCGCGCGCGCGGGCGAGGCCGCCGGCCGTTTCTTCACGCGCTGGATCGGCAGCCTTGCCGACAAGTCGGGTGCGGCGAAAACCTATTCGCTGAAAGTCGCGCCGCCGAGGTGCTTGCGTCACTTTTGATGCATACTTGCGGGTTCTTCAACATTAGGAATATCACATGCTGACCAGCGCACGAAATGAATTGAGCGGTAAAGTCTCGGCCATCGAGACCGGTGCCGTCAACGACGAGGTGGAAATCACGCTGGCCGACGGCCAGAAAGTCGTTGCAGTCGTCACCCGCAGCAGCACGAAAGCACTGAACTTGGACGTCGGGACCGACGCCATCGCGCTGATCAAGGCATCCTGGGTGATCCTGCTGCCCGCCGCGAGCGGCCTGCGCTTGTCGGCGCGCAACCAGCTGACCGGCAAGGTCGCGAAAATCGTCCCCGGTGCGATCAATACCGAAGTCACGGTCACGCTGCCGGCCGGCGGCAACATCGTCGCGACGATCACCAACGACAGCGTCGGCAACCTCGGCCTGGCGCCGGACGCCGCCGTCACCGCCGCCTTCAAGGCGTCGAGCGTCATCGTCGGCGTCAAGGCCTGAACCGGTTATCCAATCGAATGGCGCTGGAGTTCGATCTCAAACTACGCCTGGTACATGGCGATGAAGTCGCCATGGGGCCGGGCAAGGCGGCCCTGCTGGAAGCGATCGACCGGACCGGATCGATCAGCGCCGCCGCGCGCAGCATGAACATGTCCTACCGGCGCGCCTGGCTGCTGGTCGAGGTCATGAACCGGTGCTTTGCCCAGCCTGTCGTGGCGCGCGCAGTCGGCGGCGCGCACGGCGGCGGTGCGCACCTGACGCCGACCGGTGGGTTGGTCCTGGCCGAATTCCGCAAGATGGAAGCGGTGGCCTTGGCGGCCGCGCAGGCGCACGGTGCCGGGATGGCGCGCCTGCTGAAGTGAGCCGGTGGGCAGCACGGCAAAGGGGGCAACCGTGATGCGAACGCTGATCATGCCCTGATCAGGCTTTTCGCAGCGCCTCGTCGAGCGCGGCCCTGGCTTGCGCCACCTGCTCGGCATCCTGCTGGAGCAGCTTGAGGCGGCGCTGCAGCGGTCCCCAGCCGGCCCAGGGCGCGGCCGGCCCGCTGCGTTCGCGCGGCGGCGCAGCGCCGCCCTCGGCCGCCATCCCCAGCCGGGCGCGCAGCTCGGCGAAGGTCTGT
>JAKOOD010000584.1 GCA_022701635.1 Burkholderiaceae bacterium
CCCTCCCCGCAACCGGTGACGATCAGCCTGGCGCTCGGTCCCTACGCCAGCGGCCTGAGCGCGCCCACCTACCTGACCGCGCCGCCTGGCGACACGCGCCAGTTCGTCACCGAGCGCGCCGGCCGCATCCTGGTCATGCGCAGCGGCAGCGCGCTGGCCCGGCCTTTCCTCGACATCCGTACCAGCGTCAGCACCGCCGGCGAAGGCGGCCTGCTGTCGATGGCCTTCGATCCCGGCTATGCCACCAACGGCCGCTTCTACGTCTACCGCACCGACCTGAGCGGCGACATCGTGGTCGAGCGCTATACGGTCTCGAGCAATGCCGACGTGGCCGATCCGGCCTCCGCGCTGACCATCATCCGGATCCCGCACCCGACCTACCAGAACCACGTGGGCGGCACGGTCGCGTTCGGCCCCGACGGCTACCTGTACCTGGGCACCGGCGACGGCGGCGGCGCCGGCGATCCGAACCGCAATGCCCAGAACCTCGGGTCGCTGCTGGGCAAGCTGCTGCGCCTGGACGTCAGCGCCGCCAGCGCCGCCGAACCCTATCGCATCCCGCCGACCAACCCCTACGTCAACGGGGCCGGCAACCGCGGCGAGATCTGGGCCGCCGGCCTGCGCAATCCGTGGCGCTTCAGCTTCGACCGCGGCGCGGTCGCCAGTGGCCAGATCTATATCGCCGACGTCGGCCAGGATGCACGCGAAGAAGTCGACGTCGAAGCGGCGACCCAGGCCGGGCTGAATTACGGCTGGCCGCGCATGGAAGGCACGGCCTGCTACGGCGCGCAGACCTGCGACCAGACCGGCCTGACCCTGCCGGTGTTCGACTATCCCCATACGAGCGCCACCAACAGCCCCTGCTCCATCACCGGCGGCTTCGTCTACCGCGGCAGCGCCATGCCGGAACTGGCCGGACACTATTTTTATTCGGACTATTGCGCCGGCTTCGTGCGCAGCTTCCTGGTCAGCGGCAGGACGGCAACCGAGCAGCGCGACTGGAATCTCGCCAGCGTCGGCCGCATCGTCTCGTTCGGCCAGGATGGCCAGGGCGAGCTGTACGTGGTAAGCGACAGCGGTGCCATCTGGGCCATCATCAAGGCGCGCCAATAAGGCGAGTCCTACAACCGTAGGGCACGCGCGCCGATGGGAAAGGCGGCCCAGGTGGCTACCATCATGTCTACTAACAGTATGCAAAGGAGATCATGATGGCTGGAAATCAACACAACGACTGGGGTCACAGCGACGTCGGCGGCAACAAGGTGGCCGACAAGAGCGGTGTCGGCTTTACCGGCAACGAGCAATCGAATAACCAGCAGGGTAATGCGGGTGGCACGCCGGCAGGCGAAGCCAACCGCCAGAAGGACGATCCGGGCCAGGACGCGGGCGCTTCCAGCGGCCAGGCCTGGCGCCCGGACGTGCCGGACCAGAGCGGCGTCGGATTCACGCCGGAAGACGGCGGCAATGGCGGCAACGGCGGCCAGAACCGCCAGAGCGGTGACCGCGCCTCGTCGTCCGGTGTCTACACCAACTTCCAGCACGCCAACCCGGAAAGCAACGTCAATCCGGCGGGCGCACCCCAGAACAGCCACGGCAGCGCCACCGGACCGCTGCCGGGCGGCGTCGAGGGCCAGTACCAGGCCAGCCGCAACGCCCAGGCCGGCATGGGAGCGGCCGCCGCAGGCGGCAACCCGGGCACGCGCCAGGGCAGCGACGACGACGCGTCGAGCCAGGGCATCCATGGTGCCGGCCCCGATGGCGGCGCGCCGGCCGGCAACGGTTCGCGCTGAGCAGCGCAGCCGTCAACGCAGGAATGGACCCACGTCCTCGCGGGTCCAGCCACCGCCCGGCGCCTTGGTCACCTTGACCAGGTTGCCGCCGGCCTGCGCAAATAACGTGTCATCGGCGCCGTCGCCGTCCGGTGACGGCACGATCGCCTCCACGTCCGACAGGATCACCACCGGGATGCTCCAGGCGTCCGGATCGGCCACGTAGACCTGGGGTGCGCCGGTGCAGATCACCTGGCCCGCTCCGTTCAATCCCCATACCGTGACCCGCTCGCCGCTGGCCGCCGCGAACAGGCTGCGCATGCCGTCGAAGGCCGGCCCGCTGCCGAGCGCCAGCGCCTGTGCGCCTTCGTTCTGGTTGGTGGCGGAAAAATAGTACAGCGTGCCCTGCGCGGCGACGTACAGGCCGGACGTATTGTCCGCATTGCGGCAGGCGGCGATCGCGTCGGCGCTGCGGCCTGGCGGCAGTTCCAGATGGCGTGCCCAGCGCGGCTGCATCGGATTGAAGGGGTTGTACAACGGCGCGTACAGCAGCTGCGCGTCGGTCCCGGCCATGCCGGCCAGGTACAGTCCGTCCACGTCCCATCCGCCGCGGCAGCGCCCCAGGCAGGATGCCAGCACGCGGCCGCCGTCGAGCGGCAGCCTGTGCTCGATCCAGCGCGGTCCGGCGCTGCGGCTGGCGCCGCGGTCGAGATCGATCGTATAGCGTGCCGGCCGGCGCGCGCCGTCCGCATCGATCACGGCGTCGACCACCACGAAGGCGCGGTCGCTGGCATCGCCGATCTGCACCCGGGTAATCGCCAGCCGCCCCGGCGCCGGATCCGCATCGAAGGGGCAGGCGGTCCAGGCCGGCGCCGCGCCCTGGACCACGCTGTGCGCCGCCGTGGCCGGCAGGTCCGCCGCCGGATTCGACAGGCTCAGGTACAGATGGTCGCCCGCCTCATCCCTCACCACCAGCGCCAGGTGCAGCATCTGCATGCGCCAGGGCACCGCCACCGACAGTGCGCTGGCGAAGGCCGTGCTGCGGCCGCCCGGCAGGTCGCGCGCGATGCGTGCACTGCTCAAGTCGTGGCACCGCCAGCCGCGCACCGGATAAAGGACTTCACGCGTCATGCACAGCTTGCCGGCTTCGATATGGAACAGCAACGCGCTGCCCACGGCGGGCTGGCGCGCTTCGAATCGGGGGGCTGGCGGGGGCTTGGCCAGGGGGGCGTGCATTGGTTCACCTGTTGTTTCGGGTCGATCGACAATCGTGATGCAGTCGTCGGGCATGCACGGACAAACGCGTGGCGGCGCTTGCCGTGTTGCGCGCTTCTTCTTTTGCAAATCACATGCCACGCCAAAAACCGGTGTATCGGGCCCTTGCACGACTGGATCGGCCGTCAAACCGCACAAATTGACATGTCAACAGCCACGCTTTACATTGTTTTTTACACGTGGAAATAATGGATTTACAACATCGATGTTCGACTCGGACCACACTTTTACTTCGCCGCTGACCGGCACCCCGTATGCCGGCGCGCCGGTCCTGGCGCTGACCGTGCTCTGGCATCCGGACCTGGCGCGCATCGGCGAGCAATACCTGCAGGCGGCCCCCGAGCAGGCGCTGGAAGTGAGCCGCTTCTTCCCGCTGTTCGCCCATGCCGGCCGCGATGGCCTCGGACTCGGCCACGGCAGCGTCTCGCGCCAGCCCTTGCGCCTGGCGCGCGAGACCGGCGGCCGGCTGTCGCTGACGCCGCCCGACAGCCGCATGACGGTCGAAGTGAACGGTAGCGAGATCGCGCAAGCGGTCGTGCTCGAACCGGCGCAGCTCGACCGCGGCATCGTGCTCGGGCTGGGCCGTTCGATCCTGCTGTGCGTCCACTGGACCGACCGCCTGCCGCGCGACAACCCGGTGGCCGGCCTGCTCGGCGTCAGCGCGGCCGCGATCCAGGTCCGCGAACTGATCCGCACCGTGGCGCCGACCGAACTGCCGGTGCTGCTGCTGGGCGAGACCGGCACCGGCAAGGAAGTGGCGGCACGTGCGATCCACGCCCTCGGCCAGCGTGCCGATCGGCCGCTGGTGGCGGTCAACATGGCGGTCATGAACGAAGGCCTGGCGGCGGCCGAACTGTTCGGCACCACGCGCGGCGCCTACACCGGCGCCCAGTCGGCCCGCAGCGGCCTGTTTGCCGAGGCCGACGGCGCCACCCTGTTCCTCGACGAGATCGGCAACACCCCGGCGGCGGTACAGCCGATGCTGCTGCGCGTGCTGGAAAGCGGGCAATACCGCGTGGTCGGCGCCGATACCGACCGCCACAGCAGCGCGCGGGTGATCGCCGCCACCGACCAGGATTTATCCGGCGCGGATTTCAACCAGGCGCTGCTGCGCCGGCTGGAGCGTTTCGTGATCACCTTGCCGCCGCTGCGTGCGCGGCGCGAGGATATCGGGGTAGTGGTCGTGCATGCGCTGGCGCAGGCGCACAGCGTGGGTGGCGCCGCGTTGCCGGCATTGCCGTTCGCCTTCGTCAGCGCCTGCGCCAACTACGACTGGCCGGGCAATGTGCGCCAGCTGTCGCACGTGCTGGCGCGCGCGCTGCTGCTGGCGCAGGCCGGGCAATTGCCGCTGTTCGAGGCGCTGGTGGGCGTGCGCCAGGCGGGGTGGCCGGCATCGCTACCGGTATCGACAGCGGCGGCAAGCCCGGCGGCAGTGCCTGCCAGGCGGCGTGCCCTGGACGAATTCAACGATGAGGAAGTGGTGGCGGCACTGCACAACAATGGTTGGCAGGTGCAGGGCGCGGCGGCCGAACTCGGGATTTCGCGGCCGTCGATGTACAAGCTGATCGAAGCGCACCCGGTGATCCGGCGGCCCGAAGCGATCGCGCAGGAGGAATTGCAACAGGCCCTCGCGCACAGCGGCGCCGACGTCGAGCGCTGCGCCGCTTTGCTGCTCACGCCGGCGGAGGCCTTGCGGCGCCACGTGCGCGGGCTTGGCCTGCTGGGTTAGCCTCAGTTGACGGTAGCGGTGCGCGTGGCGTTGCCGTCAGGCGTGGGGCCGGTGCCGGACCGGGCGGTCGTGAGCGTCGTGCTTTCCGGCGTCGTGGCCGGATCGCGTTCGGGCGCTTGGGCCGGGCGGGAATCGGGGGTACCGCCGCTGCCGACATGGGCCTCGGGATGACAATGGAAGCCCGGATACCGGGGAACTTGGATGTGGCTGCCGCTGCTGATCATTGTGCAATACGTCCATGGCCCACTTTCCCGTGCCATGGCGAATCAGGCGTACCGCCACTGCCGACATGGGCTTCGGGATCGAAGGAGAATACGCGGTACTCGAGACCGTTTGCGCGCTCGATGGCGACGGTCATGACGAAGGACATCTGCCAACGTCCTTTGTTACGGTAGATCAGTTCCAGATCCGAATCCCACACCATCTTCATCGGGCCGCCGTGGGCTTCGCCATGGCCGAAGCTGGAGGTGGCGCCCTGGCCGTTGAGTGGCTCGGCCGGGTCGAAGAAGGGCGACGGATAAGGGTACTCGCCGGCCATCTGCGGCGTGACCCGGCGCGAATACATGATCGGGCGGTTCACCAGGTGGCAGTCGATGATGTGCACGCCGACCAGCTCTTCCTGGTAGCTGTTGGCGACCACGTTCAGCCGCATCGTCTCGCCAGCCTCGAATACGAACAGGCCGGTTTCCAGCCCTTTCGCTTTTTCCAGCGGCTGGTGGTCGGCGTCGAGGAAGGCCCAGTCCAGCTTTTCGCTTTCCTGGTTGACGTCAAAACTGACCATCAAAAAATACTTGTTGTCCAACATGTCAGGATTCCCTTTGTTTTTTTAGTGGGGATAACGCGGATCGCGCCGCAGTGCGACAAAATCCGGCTCGGTATCGACGGCACTGGCCGGGTAACCATAGCGTTTGGCGTTTGCCAACGCTTGCAGCGCCAATTCGCGATGCTGCAACAATTCATAAGCAAGGGCTGCTCGGAAATGGATATCCGGACTGCGCGGTGCCGTGGCCAAGGCCTTGGCGGTCAGGGACATGGCCTTGTCGGACTCGGCGCTGCGGGCTGCATACAAGCCCATGCGCGATAGCAGCGTCGCATCGTCGGGTGCACGCGCCAGCTTGACGGCAAGCAGCTGCATCGCCTTGCGGTACGCCTGGCGTGCCTGGGCCTCGCGCCCGGGTATCCACACCAGGGTGTCGCCCAGGTTAGCCCAGGAATAATATTTGTTGGGATTACCCAGCGGCGGCGTGACGGCACGCTGGTAGGCATCGGCCGCGCCCACGTAATCGCCACGCTGGAACAGCGCCAGGCCCAGGTTCGAGTACAGGGCGACGTTGGGCCGTATCTGCAAACCCTGCTGGACGACCCGCAGTGCTTCATCGGTACGGCCTTGCCCCAACAATGCGGCGTTCAGGTTGGCGTAGGCGAGACTCGAATCCGGTTGCAACTGGATGCTGAGGCGGAATGCCTTTTCGGCAGCCTTGTTGTCGCCGCGCCGATAATACAGAGTGCCGAGTTCGTCCGAAAACACGCGCTGCGTCGGGAAGCGCCGCAGCATGGCTTCACCCCAGGCAAGCGCTGCCTCATCCCGGCGCAGCAAATTCAGGAAAAGCATCTTGCCATAGGAGGCAAAAAAATTGTCCGGGTCCAGCACCAGGGCACGCTCCACCTCGTCCAGCGCCTGTTCGCGCTTTCCGTGATTCATCAATACCCAGGCATGCGCCACATGGGCCAACGCCAGCGTGGGTTCCAGGCGCAGCGCCTGCTGGGCCGCCGCATCGGCACGGCGCAGCCAGGTCTCGTCCTGGGTATCGGCGCTGTAGCGGAAACTCGCGACCAGCGACATGCCGGCCACCGCCGCGGCATTGTTCGGATCCCTGGCCAGCAGGGCTTCGAAATCGGCGCGTGCCGCTTCCAGGCGCTCGGGCTGGTCGAAGGATTCCAATGCATGCAGGGCGCGGGCGATGGTCGCCGAACGCGAGAACGGCACCGGCGCCTGCGCATGCTGGACCGCATACCAGCCGCCCAGGCCGAGGGCCAGCGCCAGCGCGGCACCGAGCCCGGCCTTGCGCCAGCGGGCGCCGGACGGCATGCCGGCGGTCGCGGCCACCGGTTGCGCCCCGGTATCCGCCCCGGTGTCCGCCCCCTGCCTGGACGTGGATGCCGGCTCGGCTACGGCTTGTGCCGCCGGCACGGCCGCTGTCACCGGACTGTCCGCCCGCAAGGCCGCCAGCCCGGCCATGACCTCCTGCATGCCGGCCAGGCGCTGTTCCTGCTGGCGCGCCGTCATCGCCCGCACCAGCGCGATCAGCGGCGCCGGTGTCGCCGCCGGAAACACCCATGATGCCGAGCTCGACTGCATTTGCGCGGCCGCCAGTGCCAGCCCGGACAGATTGCCGAACGGGCGTTCGCCGCGGATCATCTCGTAGCACACCACGCCCAGCGCGTACACGTCGGACTGGCGGTTCGGCGCCTGCCCCAGCAGGCACTCGGGCGCCATGTAGGCGATCGTGCCCTGCTGCTCGAGCTGCATGACGGAGGTGGTGGCCTGCGGATCGTCGTGGAAGGCCAGGCCGAGGTCGAGGATGCGCAGCCGCCCGCCGGCGTCGACCATCAGGTTCGACGGCTTCAGGTCGCCGTGCACCAGTCCGCACGCATGGGCCGCCGCCATGGCCGCGGCCGCCTGGTCGGCCAGATCCAGCACGGTGTCGAGGGCCAGCGCGCCGCGCCCGAGCAGCTCGCGCAGCGTGGTGCCGGCGATCAGTTCCATGACGATCGCATGGCTGCTGCCGTCTTCCTCGATCGAATGGATCCGGACGAAGGCCGGGTGCTCGAGCGAGGCAGCCAGGCGCGCTTCGCGCAGCAGGCTGTCCGAGCGGCCGAGGACGGCGCCGCTCTTGAGGCGCTTGATCGCGACCTTGCGCCTCAGGTGTTCGTCCCAGGCTTCGCGCACTTCACCGAAGCCGCCGGCGCCCAGTTGCCGGCCCAGGCGGTAATGCCTGAACGGCTGCGCCTGCTCAGGGGTGTCGTGTTCGGTGTCGGTGGAGGCGTCCATTTTGAATGAGCAGAACCAGTTATGGTCTACATTGAGGAATAACAAACAATCTACAGTCTGGCATAAGCTGTTGTGTAGAGCCACTAAAATCTTGCCCCAGCGATACAAAATGACACCACGATCCGTCCGTGTCGGGGCAAAAAAAAGCCGCCCGGGCGGGCGGCTTCAGCATCCTGGCGGCGGCGCGCTTGTCGCCGCCGGGGCAGGGTGGCGGTTTACTTTTGTGCAACCACCGGCGTCGGCGTCGCCGCCGGCACTTGCGCCGCGGCCGGTGCCTGTGACGGATCGGCCACGTTCAGGTTGAACGCCTTCAGGCCCAGCACGCCGCTGCTGTACTGGCGGATCTGGTTGGCGAACGCCGCGTCCGGGTTCAGCTTGCGGCCATACGACGGCACCATTTCATGCATCTTGGCTTGCCACTCGGGCGTCTTGAGCTGGTCGCGGAAGGCCGACTTCTCGAGCACCTTCAGCATGATCGGCGCGGCGGTCGATGCGCCCGGCGAGGCGCCCAGCAGCGCGGTCACGGAACCGTCGCCCGATGCCACGACCTCGGTACCGAACTGCAGGATGCCGCCCTTCTTCGGATCGTCCTTGATGATCTGCACGCGCTGGCCGGCGTTCTGCAGGGTCCAGTCTTCCATCTTCGCGTTCGGCAGGTACTCGCGCAGGGTGGCCAGGCGCTCTTCCGGCGTCAGCTGCACCTGCTGGATCAGGTACTTGGTCAGCGGCATGTTGTCCCAGCCGGCCTGCAGCATCGGACGGACGTTGCTGGTGTTGACCGAGGACGGCATGTCGATCCAGGAACCGTTTTTCAGGTACTTGGTCGAGAAGGTCGCGAACGGGCCGAACAGCAGGGCCGGCTTGCCGTTGACCAGGCGGGTGTCCAGGTGCGGCACCGACATCGGCGGCGAACCGACCGAGGCCTTGCCGTAGACTTTCGCCCAGTGCTGCTTGATCACTTCCTGGTTGGTGGTGACCAGCCACTGGCCGCCGACCGGGAAGCCGCCGTAGCCCTTGGCTTCCGGGATCTGGGTCTTCTCGAGCAGCGGCAGCGCGGCGCCGCCGGCACCGATGAAGACGAACTTGGTGCGCACGTTCTGGGTGGTGTTGTCGGCCAGGTTCTTGATGCTGATGTTCCAGATGCCGTCGGCGCCGCGCTTGATGTCCTCGACCTGGTGGCGCAGCTTCAGCGTCATGCCGGTGTCGGTCAGGTGCTTGACCATGCTGCGGGTCAGCACGCCGTAGTTGACGTCGGTACCGATGTCCATGCGGGTGGCGGCGATGCGCTGGTTCTTGTCGCGGCCGTTCATCACCAGCGGTGCCCACTGGCGGATCTGTTCCGGGTCTTCGCTGTACAGCATGCCCTTGAACAGGTTTTCATGGGTCAGCGCGGCGTAGCGCTTGCGCAGGAAGTCGACGTTGTCGCCCCACACGAAGGCCATGTGCGGCACGTTGTTGATGAAGGTGCGCGGGTTGCCCAGGTAATTCTTTTGCACCTGGTAGGCCCAGAACTGCTTCGAGATCTCGAACTGCTCGTTGATCTCGACCGCCTTGCTGGCGCCGACGCTACCGTCCGGGTTTTCCGGCGTGTAGTTCATTTCGGCGAAACCGGAGTGGCCGGTGCCGGCGTTGTTCATGGTGTCCGAGCTTTCTGCGCCGACCGAATCGAGGCGCTCGACCATCTCGATGGACAGGTTGGGCTGCAATTCCTCGAGCAGGGTGCCGAGGGTGGCGCTCATCACGCCGCCGCCGATCAGGACCACGTCGAGCGGCTTGTCGGAGGAGGCGGGCGGGGTCCGGCTGCAGGAAGTCAGGGCCAGGCAGGAGAGGGCGACTGCTAACGATAGTGTCTTACGCATACGTCTTAATTAACTAATTAACTAACAAGCTGATTGAAGAAACAGGCTTCAATGGCTTTAGTACAGACGAAAGTCCTTTAGCTAAAGCATGGGGCAGAGCCACGAGGCTCGCGACACGACGCGTAACGAGGGCAACATCGCCAGCCAGGCCTGGAAACCGGGTTTCAAGGCGGGGCCGAACAAGAGGCGAACGAGACAAGAACACGTTGGCCACGAAGGCCAGACCTGCACGTTCTTGGCGTCCATTGAGCAGGACAAATCCCTTAAGGATGCGAAATTATATTCGTCCAAATACCTGAATAAAAATTATATTTGTGAATAACGGATATATTTAGCGTTTTATTCGTATTAATACGTATGGGTCGATATTTTTTGTCAGTGTCGACAAGCTTGTCAATTTGATTCCCTGATGCATGCATCGTTGCCGTTTCAAACGCGCGCCTCTTTCAGAATTATTTTGTGACAATTTGACAGTGTGCGCGCGGAAAGTACCCGTTACCATTTTCCCGCACCCTTATACCCAACAACACTGAACTACGCTTCCGCCCTGCCCACGCCGGCCAAGGCGTGCGTCATTAAAGAGAGAATAACTATGAACAAACCACTCCTGGTCCTTGCCCTCGGTTCCGCCATGGTACTGTCCGCTTGCGGTGGTGGTGGCGGTGGCGGCGGCAGCACGGGCGGCAGTACCACCACGCCGCCGGTGACGACCACGCCGCCCGCGTCGACGCAATCATCGATCACCGCCACCAATGCGACCAGCGCGGCCAGCAATGCCTACGCCGCCACGACCTCGGTCGGCGCGTCGTCGACCTCGCTGACCGACATCCTGACCGGCGTGAATGTCAATCGTGCCAACATCAACACCGTGGCGCCGCTGATCAGTCTGGTGAAGCTGGCGTATAGCGGCCCACAACTGCTGACCGGCGTCACCCAGAGCAATACCAAGCAATGCCCGGGCGGCGGTTCCATCACCACGGATGCCACCATCAGCAACTCGAACGGCCTCAGCAACGGCGACATCCTCAAGGTCACGGCCGCCAGCTGCATCGATGGCAGCAACACCCTGAACGGCACCTTCACCGTCAATTTCTCGGGCGTGACCGGCAATATCAGCACGCCTGTCTTCGGCGTCACGATGGACAGCACCTTCACCAACTTCAGCATCGTCAGCGGCACCGACAAGGTCGGCGTCAACGGCGACATGAAGGTCGTGCTGAACCAGACCAGCGCCGGCAACAACACCATCGCCCTGTCGGGCAACTCGCTGCAGACCACCGAGCAGCAGGGTAGCGCGGCGGTCGTGAACCGCACCGTCACCGCCTACACGGTGAGCGGCAAAACCGAAAACGGCGCCGACTCCAGCGCCGCCAACTTCGGCCTGTCCGGCACCAGCCCGAAACTCGGCACCTTCGCGTACACCGTGAAGAACCTGGCACCGTTCGCCTTCGCCAGCGCGACCGCCGCGGTACCGAGCAGCGGCTCGCTGATCGTCACCGGCAATGCGTCGTCGGTCACCGCGACCGTCGTCGCGAATGGCGTGCGCGTGGACTTCAGCGCCGCGGGCAACGGTACGATCACGAACACCGAAACGGTGGCGTGGGCGGCCTTCCTGTCGTCGATCTGATCGATCCGTTCGATTCCCGGCCGGCTTGAGCCGGTCGGACCGATGCCAGCCAGCCAAGGCGCCATGCGCGTCCTGGCTGGCTGTGTCGTTTCATGTACCCCGCTTTTCTCACCCTATAATCAGCACATGACATCGATCCTTCGCGCCGGCCTCGCCGCCGCCCTCTACGCTTCGCTGATCCATCCCGCCTGTGCCCAGTGGCAGGGCAGCATCGGCCCGAGCGTGCGCAACGTGACGCATACCGAAACCGCCCCCGGCGGGCGCCGCCTGGTGAAAGAAGACGGCTGGCTGCCCGGCGTGGCGCTGCAGGCCGGCTACCGCAGCGGCAACATCACCTGGTTCGGCGGCGCAGACTGGTACCACGGCAACATCGACTACCAGGGCCAGACCCAGAACGGCGCCGCTGCCTCTTCCAAGACGGCGACCGGGCTGGCGGCGGGGCGCATCGGCGCCGCCTACGCGCTGGCGGACGATTATGCGGTGCAGGCCGCGATCGAGGTCGACCGCTGGAAGCGCGACATCCGCGGCACGGCCGCCGCCGCCGGGCTGCAGGAAAGCTACCGCTCGACGCGGCTGGTGGCCGGCGCCAGTAAAGCCTGGCAGCCGGCCGCCGGCAAGGTCAGCGTCGATGCCGCCGCCGTGCTGGCCGCACCGGAGCGCCTGCACGTCGGCTTTTCCGGCGTGCTCGATCCGGTGGCGTTCGACACCCGCCGTTCCTATGGCGTGCGCCTGGGCGCGGCCATGCGGCCGGCGGTTGCGCCCTGGCTCGAAGTGCGCGGCCGTTACGACTGGCTCAAGACGCCGCGCAGCGGCGATGCAAGCGTGACCGCCAACGGCCAGTACGCCGGCACCGTGGCCCAGCCCGAACACGAGCGCAAGGGATTCACGCTGACCGTATCGGCCATGTTTTAAGGGCCAGCCTGCCCGCACACAATTGAATTCGGGTCGGCGAGAGCTATGCCACACTGGGGCAACCAGGAAAGGCATGCCCAATGACGAAACGAAACGAAAACCTGGCGCTGGCCGCCGGTGCGCTGGGACTGCTCGGCGGCTATGCGCTCGGCAGGATGGCGGCGGCAGCGCGCACGCAAGCGCCTGACACGCTGCCGCGGGCCAGCCTGCTCGATACCGTGGCGCTCGCCGTCGACGTGCTGGCGCCGACCTTCGCCAAGGGCGTGATCATCCGCCGCCCCGGCGCCGTGGCGCTGGCCGAGCGATGGCAACTCGATACGCGCGCGGTGCAGCGCCTGCAAAAGCTGCGCAACAAGTACGGGCGGGGGCCGCTGATGCTGCCGCTGCCGATCCGCAAGCAGGCGCTCGTGCTGTCCCCGGAACACGTCTACCGCGTCCTCAACGAATCGCCGGACCCGTTTTCGCCGGCCAGCAGCGAAAAGCGCGCCGCGCTGTCGCACTTCGAGCCGGAAGGCGTGCTGATCTCGCAAGGCACGCTGCGCACCGAGCGCCGCCAGTTCAACGACGCCGTGCTCGAATCGAACCAGGCGGTGCACCACATGGCCGAGCGCTTCCTGCCGGTGGTCGACGAAGAGGCCGCACGCATCCTGGCGGCGGCGCGCGCCAAAGGCGAACTCGACTGGGATGCCTTCGCCCAGGGCTGGTACCGCCTGGCGCGGCGCGTGGTGTTCGGCGACAGCGCCAGCGACGACCAGGAACTCAACGACATGACGGTCGCCCTGCGCAAGGCGGCCAACTGGGCCTTCCTGCACCCGAAGAAGAAGGCGACGCAGGCGCGTTTCTTCGCCCGTATCCAGCACCACCTCGAGCGCGCCGAACCCGGCAGCCTGGCAGCCGTCATCGCGCGCACGCCGCACGGCGCCGACACGAAACCGGTACAGCAGGTGCCGCAATGGCTGTTCGCCTTCGACGCCGCCGGCATGGCCACCTTCCGCGCGCTGGCGCTGCTGGCGACCCATCCGCACCAGGCGCAGGAAGCGCTTGCCGAACTGCGCGCCAGGCCCGGCATCGAACGCACATTCCTGCCCTTCCTGCGCGCCACCCTGCTGGAAGCGGTACGCCTGTGGCCGACCACGCCGGCCATCCTGCGCCAGACCACCCGGGATACGGAATGGGAAGGCGGCACCATGCCGGCGCGTACCGGCGTGCTGGTGTTCGCGCCCTTCTTCCACCGCGACGACCAGCGCCTGGCGTATGCGCACCGCTTCACGCCGGCGCTGTGGCTGCATGCGCGCAGCGACCAGGAGTGGCCGCTGGTGCCGTTCAGCGCGGGGCCGGCGGTGTGTCCGGCGCGGCATCTGGTGCAGATGCTGTCGAGTACGCTGCTGGCGGCGCTGATCGACGGGCACGAACCGAGGCTGGTATCGGGACAGAACATGGTGCCGGGGCGGCTGCCGGGGACCTTGAACAACTATGGCTTGCGCTTTGCGCTGGATGCCCGGGGCTGATCAGGCACCGTCCCAGTCCGGCAGGCCGGCGACGATGGCGGCCACCCGCGCCATGAAATCCTTGAGGGCGAACGGCTTGGTGAGCAGTCCCATGTCCGGTGCCGGCGCACCCTGGTCCAGCGCGCTCGACTCGGCATAACCGGTGATCAGCAGCACGCGGGTCGCGGGGCTGGCGCCACGAACGGTCTCGGCCAACTGGCGCCCGTTCACGCCGCCCGGCAAGCCGATGTCCGTCACCAGCAGGTCGACCCGGTCGATGTGACGCAGTTTCGCCAGCGCCGTGGCGGCATCGCCGGCTTCGAACACGGTGTGGCCGGCGTCCCGCAACACCTCGGCCAATACCTGGCGCAGCGCGGCTTCGTCGTCGACCAGCAGAATGGTCATGCTGCGCGGTGTGCCGGACTGGTCTGCCGCCGGCGCGGCGTCCGGCGTCGCCGGCAGCGCGTCGTCACAACGCGCCAGGTCGATATGCACCGTGGTGCCGCGTCCCGGCGCCGAGTCGAGGCTGACGTGGCCGTTGCTCTGGCTGACGAAGCCGAACACCATCGACAAACCCAGGCCGGTACCCTGGCCCAGGGGCTTGGTCGTGAAAAAAGGATCGAAGGCGCGGGCGGCGGTATCGGCATCCATGCCGGTGCCGGTATCGCTGACGCTGATGCGGATGAATTCGGCGGCGGCAAGGCCGGCCGGGTGTTGCGGCATCCCGCGGCCGAGGTCGCAGGTGCGGATCACCAGACGGCCGCCGCCGGGCATGGCATCGCGCGCATTGATCGCCAGGTTGAGCAGGGCATTCTCGAGCTGGTTCGGGTCGCAGGACGTGACGCGCCATGCGCTGTCCAATGCCAGGTCGACGGCGATCGCCGGCCCCACCGTACGCGCGATCATCTCGTTCATCGACGTCACCAGCTGGTTGACGTCGGTCGGCTTGGGGTCGAGGGTCTGGCGGCGCGCGAAGGCCAGCAGGCGATGGGTCAGCGTCGCGGCCCGGTTGGCCGAATGCGAGGCGCCGTCGAGGTAACGGTACAGCTTGTCGGCGCGGCCCGCCTTCAGGTGGAAACGGGCCAGTTCGATGTTGCCGACGATGGTGCCCAGCATATTGTTGAAATCGTGGGCGATGCCGCCGGTGAGCTGGCCGATCGCTTCCATCTTTTGCGCCTGGCGCAGCGCGTCTTCGGCCTGGCGCAAGGCTTCCTGGCCCTGCTTTTCCTCGGTGACGTCGCGCCCCGCCATGTACAGCAGACTGGCGCGCGGCACGACCGTCCACGACAGCCAGCGATAACTGCCGTCGCGGTGCCGGGTGCGGATTTCGTAGCGCGTGACGGTCTTGCCGGCGGCCAGCTGCGCCATGACGCCGGCCAGTTCTTCGATTTGATCGGGATGGGCAAAACCCGCGAACGGCACCACCTGCAGCTCGCGCTCCGTCCAGCCGAGGGTCTCGGTCATCGCCGGATTACAGTTGAGGAAATAGCCTTCGGTGGTGGCGATGGCCAGGATCTCCTGCGCCATGTCCCAGAGCCGGTCGCGCTCGGCCGTGCGTTGGCTGAGCAGGTCTTCCAGCCGGTGGTTGGCCTGGTGCAGCGCGGCTTCGGCGCGGGCCCGCTCGACCGCATTCCAGGTGCGCTCCGCCATGTCTTCGACCAGTTCGATTTCATAGGGCGTCCAGGCGCGCGGCGCGCGGTCGTTGACGATCAGGATGCTGGTCAGCCGGCCTTCGCGCAGCACCGGCACGCTGATCTCGGCCCGCGTGTCGAGGGCGCGGAACTGGCGCGCCGCCTGGGGGTCGGTTGTGCCAAGCTCGGCATCGATGTCCTTGTGCACGCTGGTGCGGCCGCTGCGCAGCGTGGCGAACAGGCTGGCGCCGAAGTTTTCCGTATCGAACATGCCATGCAATTCCTCCAGCGAACCGTCGGTATGGTTCGAGTGAAAGACGCCATGGGCACCGTCTTCCAGGATTTCGCCGAACAGCACCCGGCTGGCCCCGAGTTCGTCGCCCAGCAGGCGGCTGCCGCGCCGCGCGACTTCCAGCGGATCGGCCAGTCCACGCAGCTGGTCGGCCATGCGCAGCTGGAAGGCGAGGCGGCGCTCGGTCGTCACCCGCCGCGTGGTGTCGGTACCGGTGCCGTACAGGCCGACGATGGCGCCGTCGTCGTCGTGGATCGGCGAGTAGGAAAACGTGAACCAGGTCTGTTCGTCACGGCCGTTCCTGAACATCACCAACGGCATGTCCTCGATGTAGATCGACTCGCCGGCAAGGGCACGTTCGATCAGGGGCCCCAGCTGCGGCCACAATTCCGGCCACGTGTCGCGAAAAGGGCGTCCCAGCGCCCGCGGGTGCTTGTCCTGCAAGAACTGCACATACGGCTGGTTGTAGACCAGGCCGAGTTGCGGTCCCCAGAACACGAACATCGCGTGCTTGGCGTCGAGCATGAGGCGAACCACGGTCCGGATCGCGGCTGGCCAGGCCTCGGGCACACCCAGGACGGAGGCGGCCCAGTCATGCTGCGCCATGCGTGCAGCGAGTTCGTCGTTGCCAGAGAACAGGGGAGCGGAAGTCATCGTGGACAAGAGGGGGCGCCGCTTGGCGCTGTCATGACGGAATGATTCTACCCGACCTCTGCGCCAAAACCCGTTCCATGCGGTCGCGCCGCCAAGCGTGTGAAGCAGCGACCTCATTGGCGCATTACCATGGCGGATCATTGTCCCCATACAGGAGCTATCGATATGACCACGTTCCAACGCATCGTGCTGGCCTCGCGTCCCACGGGAGAGGCCACACCAGAGAATTTTCGGCTCGAAACGGTCGAGGTGCCCGCACTGAAGGATGGCGACGTACTGGTCCGCAACGACTACCTGACGGTCGACCCGTACATGCGCTCACTCATGAACGAAGGCAAAAGCTACCGGCCGCCGGCGCCGCTGAATGCCACCATGCCTGGCGGTACGGTGGGCGAAGTGGTGGCGTCGAACAACCCGGCATTTGCCGTCGGCGACAAGGTCGTCGCCCAGTTTGGCTGGGCGGAGATGGGCGTCTCGGACGGCAGCGGCATGCGCAAGGTCGATGCCGGCAAGGTGCCCTTGCAAGCCTATCTCGGCGTGGTGGGCATGCCGGGCATGACCGCCTGGTACGGCCTGAACCAGATCATGGCACCGCAACCCGGCGAGACCGTGGTGGTGTCGGCCGCCAGCGGTGCGGTCGGCAGCGCCGTTGGCCAGTTGGCCAAGCTGAAGGGCTGCCGCGTGGTCGGCATCGCGGGTGGCAGGGAGAAGTGCGATTACGTGGCCAATGAACTCGGCTTCGATGCCTGCGTCGACTACAAGGCGGGCAAGCTGGCGGCCGACCTGGCGGCGGCCACGCCGGACGGGATCGATGCGGTGTTCGAAAACGTCGGCGGCGCGGTGCTGGATGCCTCGCTGGCGCGCATGAATCCGTTCGGCAGGATCGCCGTCTGCGGCCTGATCGCGGGATATCAGGACGAGCCTGTTCCACTCCATCATTTCAGCGCGGTGCTGGTCATGCGCCTGACCGTGCGCGGCTTCATCGTCGGCGAGCACATGGCGTTCTGGCCCGAGGGCTTGAACGAGCTGGGCGCGCTCGTCGCGTCCGGCAAGCTCAAATACCGCGAAACGATCGCGCAGGACCTGGCCAGCGCGCCCGCGGCCTTCCTTGGCCTGCTGAAGGGCCAGAACTTCGGCAAGCAGCTGGTCAAGCTGAGGCGGTAAGGAATGCGGTACAGGCGAGCAGTGCAGCCCTCTCCCTGATCACGGGAATGTGAACGAACCATGAAGCTTGCCGCCACATCGTGGCAGACAGTTGGGCATCGGGCAGGCGCAACAATAACCGACGCGAGCAAGTGACTGGTGCTACAGCGCCTGGCGATATACCGCAGGCGTTTGCCCGAACGTCTTTCGGAACAAACTGATATACACGCTGGCTGTGGAATACCCTAGCTCCAGGGCGATGGTATTCACGGGTACGTCCGCTGCCAGCATTTCAAGCGAGCGCATCAAGCGTGCGCGCTGGCGCCAGGCCGAGAATGTGAAACCGGTCTCGCTGACGAAGCGCCTGCTCAGGGTACGCGCGCTCATGGCCGACCACTCGGCCCACTGCTCTAGATCGCGCGGATTGGCGGGGTCGGCGATCAACGCGCTGGCGATCCGCTGGAGGCGGGCGTCGTGGGGCAGAGGTAAGCCAAAAGGCTCCACCACCATGCTACGGATTTCATCAAGGATAACGGCGGCGACATGCGCATTGGCGATGTCGAGTGGACCCATCGGCCAGGCGGCGGCACGAAGCACCGCTTCGCGCAGCAAACCCGAAATACGCAAGGTGCAGGGCTTTTGTGGCAGGTCCGCACACGCCCACTCGGCAACATAGGCGCCCCAGCCATGAAACGGGCCATGCGAGCGGATCGAATGCGTGGCATGGGGTGGCATCCACACAGCATGGATAGCTGGAACGATCCACACGCCGTCATCCAGTCCAACAGACAGCAAACCGCGTAGCGAGGCAAACAATTGGCCGCGCGCGTGACTGTGTTTATCCGTAAAACGTTCCATGTCCGCGCTGGCAGTCAGCGCAAGCAGCACCGGCCCATCGTCCGAATTAATGGTGTCGTAGTTGAATTTCAAGTCGTGTATGGCGGCTTTTCGTTATTCTTTGGCGCGGTTATTGTACTGCCGCCACAGGAGCGAAGCTTAAGATTGTGTTTCCCATCCATAGGAGACTCGCCTCATGATAGACCGTGCCCCCATCCCCACCCCGGCGTCCGCTATCGATCTGGACGCGCTGTACGCGCCCCCTTCCGAACGCATCCAGAAAGCAGTACTCGGTCATTTAGTCGATTTCCATATTGCCTACCTGAAGGTGGCGACATTCTTTTGCCTGGCCACCAGCGGCCCGCACGGCCTCGATGCCTCGCCGCGCGGAGGCCCATCTGGCTTCGTGCACGTCCTTGATCCTCATACGGTCGCGTATGCCGACTGGCCTGGCAACAACCGCATCGAGTCGATGCGAAACCTGCAAAGCGACAACCGCGTCGGCATGCTGTTCCTTTTCCCCGGACTGGACATCTTCATGCGCATCAATGGCCGCGCGCGGGTTGTCACTGACAGTGGCCTGCTGGCCGAACTCAAGGAAGGAGGGCGCGTGCCAAAAACGGCCACCGTGGTGCTGGTCGACGAGGTGCTGATGCATTGTGGCAAAGCCATCAACCGCGCTGGATTGTGGCAGCCGGGAGCGCAGCTGGAGCACGACATGGTGCCGACGATCGGC
>JAKOOD010000594.1 GCA_022701635.1 Burkholderiaceae bacterium
CTTCCACCGCTCCCACATGAGCGCCTTCTGCGTTTCTGTATAGTAGATCCTAGGTCTCTGCTTCATCCGCAACACTCCTTCTGCTCAGGCAGAGTTTAGTGTGTTGCATTGACCAGTTGAATCCAAGGTCGGAAGCGGACGCTACAATAGGGCCGCTTCCGGCTAAAGCGGTGTTTGACGACAAGCGTAGTTTGCCGTCAACCGGTTACATGTTGCGCGTGCGCGACCAGTCTATGAGTTGTGTCGTTGATCAGGCCACAGAGCACGGCAACGCATCAATTTCATCGAACTTCCCGCCGGTGATGAGATCCTTGATGCGTGGATCGTCAAGTACCGTGTAAGGATAACCGCGTGGGATCGCGCTGACTTTGTCGAGACGTGCGGCTTGCTCCGGTGACAGGACAACATTGGCGGCGCTAAGATTGCTTTCAAGCTGGTCCAGAGTGCGAGGGCCAATGATCGGCAGTGATCCTTTGGAAGCAACCCATGCGACGGCGATTTCACCTGGGGTAACGCCGACTTCGTTGGAAACCGCGATCAGGGTATCGATGATCGCGCTGCGCTGCGGTGTATTTTCAGGCTGAAATCCGGCGCCGCCCCATGCTTCGTCACGCCGATTTTCGGTATTTTGATTGCGGTATTTCCCTGTGAGTACACCACCACCCAGAGGTGAATACGCCACCACGCCAAGACCCAAAGCCTGTGCGGCGGAAATCAGGTCCTGTTCGGTCGCGCGCTGCACAAGGCTGTGCTCCACCTGAATTCCTGCGATCGGCAAAACGCCACGCAGTTCGGCGATGGTCGCAGCACGTGCCACGCGCCACGCGGGAAAGTTGGAGAGACCGGCATACAAGATTTTCCCGGCTCGGGCCAGGTCGTCCAAGCCGCGCATGACCTCTTCCATCGGCGTGACGCCATCATCCACATGCGCCCAATAGAGATCAATACGATCAGTCTTTAGACGTTTTAGGCTAGCTTCAACTGACGCGACCATTGCTTGGCGGCTGTTACCTGTTACAAGGATGCCCGAGTTCGCGTCCGTCTTAACGGCAAATTTAGTCGACAAGACAAATTGATCTCTTCGTCCCGTTAGCAAATCGCCAACAAATTGCTCCGACTGGCCATCCTGGTAGCCATTGGCAGTATCAATGAAGTTGCCGCCTGCGCTTGCATAAGTGTCAAAAATGCGGCGCGCCTCTTCTGGATTCGCCCCATGCCCACCCCATGCCACACCGAAATTTGCCGTCCCAAGTACGAGCTCGGACACCCGCAGACCTGTATGCTTGCCAAAAAGTTTATAACGCATGTGTCGCTCCTTGTTGTCATCCTTAGTGCAGCGGAGCTACAATAAAAGGATCACTGATCCATATAATGTGGATCAGTGATCCGATTGTCAAGGGGTATCTATGCGGTCTGATGCAAAAGAAAATTATCAACACCTCCTTGTGACCGCGCGCGCCGTAGTCGCAGAAGAAGGCGCGAACGCATCAATGCGCGATATTGCTCGCAAGGCGGGGGTGGGTCCGGCAACTCTATTTCGGCACTTTCCAACGCGTGACTCCCTGCTAGAGGCGTTGCTGAGAAATTCGCTCGAAGAACTGACGGAAAAGGCGAACACAGACCAGGATGCATCGTCTGCTGATGACGCGCTGGTCGCTTGGCTACGCGAAGCAGTGGCCTTTGTTCGGATTTATAGCGGTGTGGTCAATTTGATGGCCGCTGCACTCGCCGACACCACCTCAGCGCTACACACGTCATGTGACAACCTTCGCCGTGCTGGCACGCGCCTCTTGACGCGCGCGCAGGAGGTGGGAACAGCAGACCGGAGCATGACAGGCAACGATATGTTCGCTTTGATCGGGGCGCTAGGCTGGGTTGGGGATCAAGCCGCTTACTCCGCTCGCAGCGACTATCTGTTTGATGTTATCGCGAGCGCGATGCTTAAGGATCGACCAAATCGCGCGTTGGAAATCCGCACTAGGTGAGCCTATCGTCCGAGCCGTGCAAAGTTAACCCACCGCTCTGGGTCGGTTGCAGACGTTCGTGACAGTTGACGAGAATTTTCATCGTGGCAACGTGCTACTCTTTGCCCACCGTCCGCAAGCGGCCAGAAGCGGACGCAGCGACCCGTGTTTATGTGCTTGCGACAGCTACCGATAACTCGTCCTATGACTCCACATTTCCACTTCACACTTGAGCCTGACTGGCGAACGGCACCGTTAGCATTCTGGATTCATGTACCAATAGCTGGGTCAGATACCGAATGTGTCCCATCTGCTCCGCTGGAGGTATTGCACAAAGGGTTCATGGTTCTGCATGTTGACGCTGACGATGTCGATCTACAGTTCAGCTCATTGGCACAATTGGACCACTTCATCGAAGTGATGGTGGCAAAACCGCTTCCGACCAGTCGCCAGCTTTCGAAGAAGCGCGAATTGCCTATCGGGCCGAACACTCACTGGTTGAGCCGTCTTCCAGCAAAGTTGAAAGCCCCCAAAAAGCGGGCGAAGCTGGTCGACAAATTGCAAGCTGTGCGGGAGCAGTTGTCGCCGTTGGGCGGCGCATGGCACAGCTATTCGCGCTTTCTGTAGGGCTGTTTGATCAGTTAGAAAACGTCCGCTTCGGGTCGGTAGCGGACGTTGGTGATAGTCCTAGAGATTTTTCGCCTTGATAATTTGCTATGCTGGCCCGACCGGCCACTTTCGGCCAAGAGCGGTCGGTGGATATATGAATTCAAACCGCCTAGAGGCGAGCCAGCAGATTTGCGGCTAAAACTCGATGGGTTTATCGGTCGCAAGGACATGGCCCTCACATCGCGCCCCGGCTCGGTCGCCACCGGGTCACCAATCAACCTCTGCAGCGCCGTGCAGTTACGAGGGTCTCAGGCCAATTGACGCCCAAGCCACGCGGCACCTACGCCATCTCGGCTATTAAACCGGAAACCGGCAACAGATCCACTTAGGCATTGCCTAAATCAGTGCAAGGTTGAAGCCGGGGCGACGATCGGCAGCACGATTTCAAAACGGCTGCCGTGGCCAGGACCATCAGAAAACGCTTGCACGGTACCCCCATGGCTCCTTGCCAGGTCGAGCGCTAGGGAGAGGCCAACGCCCATGCCGCCGCGACGCCTGGCATCACCGTGATCGACTTGCGCATACAGCTTGAAAATATCGGTCAGGCGCTCGGCAGCGATGCCTATGCCGTTGTCCCTCACTTGCACCGTCACAGAATTGCCGTCCAACGAGACGTCAACGTCGATCGTGCCCTCATCTTGAGTATATTTACTTGCGTTGCCCAACACATTGGCGATCAACTGGGCCACGCGGACGTCGTCGCATTCCACCAGGAGTCCAGCCGGCAATGCTGCCATCGTCAGCACTTGGCGGCGCGCATCCACAGATGGACGCACTGTGTCGAGTGCCACATGCAGCACCTGTTCGAAGGGCACGGAGATTTTATGCAGAGGCAATTCACCGCGCGTGAGACGCGATGCGTCGAACAGATCGTTAACCAGCCGGCCTAACATGCGTGCTTGGCGCGTAATGACGCCGGCCAAGCGTTTCATCGCGATCGGACTGTCCGTCGCGTCAATCATCTCAGCGGCCGACATAATTGGCGAGAGTGGGCTGCGCAGTTCATGCGCCACTGTCGAAATGAATGCGTCCTTTCGGAGATCATGCTGGCGTAGTTGGTCCTCGACAGCGCGGCGTTCAGTGATATCAATGACCACATTCACAGCCCCCGTGATATCCCCTTCATCATTACGAACCAGGCGTGGATGCGCTAGCACATACCGCCGTTCGCCGTCGGGGCGCTCGACCATTGCCTCGACACGGCCAATTTCGCGACGCTCGCGAATCGCTATTGCCATCGGGCATTGATCGTGCGGTAGGTGGACACCTTCAAGCGTGTACATCGCTTTCGAACCGCACCAGTATTCGGCTCCCAGTTTCGGTTCCCGGCCCCACAGTGTCACGGCGGCAAGATTGAAGTCGACAACGCGACCTTCGCTGTCGCAGCTATATACAGCTTCTGGTAGGTAATCGGCGAGTTGCGGTTGACGGTTTTTCACGGAGATGTCCAAGGTAGGCGGATAGGTTATTGGCACGTAGGATCACGCTTACACGCTCAACTATACAGCATGCCACCTAGTCAGAGCTGCCGGTCATCCGATTTTTGCATCCCTAGTTCAGCCCGGCTCCGATTAATTGACGGCTGCTCTGGGTCGAGTGCTGCCTGTCGTGACAGTCCGTGAACTTTGCGCTTCGACAACATGCTATGCTGGCTCGACCGGCCGAGATCGGCCAGGAGTGGCCCTTCGGTCGAGGCTGCTCTCGAAGACCAGTCATTGCCACGCGACGTCAGTGGCTGGCCATCGTTTGATCGATCCATTCCGCATAAAAGCCCACTCGTGCGGCAGCAAAGCGCTGTTTGCATATCCCCATGCGGAAGGTGCCGTCCTGCGTTTGCTGAACAATATCTTTTACTTCCTCGGCTGTTCCATCTAGGCCATGGATGACACCCGCCAAATAGGTGCGCCCGTCCACATCGATGGTGACTGGACCGCCGCTGTCGCCGCCCGCCGTGGCGCCGCTGAGCGGCGGTGCGTTGGCGCTGCAATCGAACACGTAACGTAGCCAGGCGCCATCGGTCTGGGTCAGGCGATTCTGCGCTCGCCGCAATCGCGTGCGATGGATCGCGTTGTCCGGGGCACCGGAGCGGTCGGTGCCTGTGGAGCCCGCGCCGTACAACGTCGCCAGCATGCCTGTCCTGGCATGACCACGGTCAATAGGCATGGGCGTAACATCATTGACGGGCTCAGCGAGTTCCAGGAGGGCAATGTCGTGCATGGCAGCCATCGCCGCCATGTACTGGTGGACGAATGCATCGGGCCTGGCGGTTTTGACTTGCTTGAACAGCACTCGCCAGGCGTCTCGCGAAGCTGGGTAATCGGGATAGACGACAATACGACTCACCGCGCGCTTCGTTCCATGAATGATTACGAAGCGTTCTTCGGGCATGGACTGCATCATGTCGACTGCATGCGCGGCGGTAATCACCCAGCGCGGGGCGATAAGGGTGCCATGGCCTTCGTCGGGCAGATCGACCAGCGCCGGAATGGTTCGCGTGTCGACGCGATAGCGCGCATCCGGTTGATCGTGACGTATGACGATGGCATGGGCGCTTGATCCGAGTAATAAAAGCGGCAGAGTGAGGCGCAACAAAAAATTCATATGGCTCTTTTCCTAGGGATGATCTCAGACCGGACCAATGGCACCGATATTAATTGCGATGCGATTGACACAAATGACAGTTATGGATGAATATCTGCCAATATGAACAGATATTCTGTATCTCAAGGCACTGGCGCTCCCTCAGCAGCGATCGATGTGTGGCTGGTAGTTTTCCCGAATTTCCTTCTGTTGGATGCAACCGGCCCGATCCAAGTGTTTTCCACGGCAAACGACGAAGCGCACGATGCCGGCCTGCCGCTTCCATATCGCATTCACCTTGTTGCCGCCCGTGGCGGCGCAGTCGTATCTTCGTCCGGCGTAAGCCTTGTCGCCGATCCTTTGCCAAGCCAGAACCTGGTTGGGGCAACCTTGATCGTAGCCGGCGGCCGTGTAGGGGATCTGCCATCCTGTGACCATCCCGACGAGTGCGCCATGTTGGATTGGATTCGGCAAGCCGGTAACGCGGCCGCACGCTGCTGCGCCGTCTGTACGGGGAGTTTCGTGCTCGCGCGAGCGAGACTGCTCGATGGGCGGCGTGCGGTCACGCACTGGGCCGACATCGCGGCGCTGCGCAGCGAGCACCCATCCTTGCTTGTCCAGGACGATGCTTTACACGTCCGCGACGGCAAGTTCTATACCTCGGCCGGAATCAGTGCAGGCATGGATCTCACGCTTAGCTTGGTCGAAGAAGACCTTGGGCGCGACGTGGCGTTGGCGGTCGCCAAGCGCATGGTGCTATTCCTGAAGCGTCCTGGTGGCCAGCGTCAATTCAGCGCCGAGCTGCTGGCACAATCGCGTCCGCGAGGCGTCAGTGCCCAGCTGACTACCTGGCTTCGTCCACGTTTGGCACAAAAAATCGACGTCGGCATGATGGCGATGGCGTGTGCACTGTCCCTGCGATCGCTACATCGCAAATTGCGAGAGGAGGCCGATCTGACTCCGGCCCAGCTTCTCGCGCGCCTACGCATGGAAGCCGCGTGCCTGCTGCTCGAACAGCCGGCGATGACGGTCAAGCAAGCGGCGCGCGAGAGCGGCTATGGCACTTACTACAACCTCCGGCGGGCGTTCATGGCACAACTGGGCGTCCTACCGCGCGATTACCAGTCTCGCTTCGCGGGCGATTGTGGCAAACAGGCAAAAGCCTGAGGTTTGTAGCGAGCCCTACTTCCCAACTTTCAGTCGCCAAATAAGCAGTCTCAAGCATCCTCTTTGGGTTGTCCGCTGCCTGTCGTGATCGTTCGTGACTTTTCAGTTTTGGCAACCTGCTATGCTGAGCTGAACGGCTGAGTTCGGCGAGAAGTGGCCGTTCCGTTAATGCACTCGCAAAATGTACCCTCATGCACGATCGATGCGGGCGGCATAACATCCCTGCTTCGCGTTGTGGACGTGGATATAGCGTACATCGTCATTGGCGAGCAATTTCGCGATGACTTGCTCTACGGAAGCCCCTTCAACCACTTCGGCGTCGATCATCATGTCGTTGTCGTCATATGCCCGCAACGATAGAAACCGTATTCGCAAGGAATTGGGGATCTGATTGACGGCGTCATAGGTACTCGTTGCTCCTTCGCGAACAAAGATGGCGTGTGATGCTCGATAGGGGTTTTTGGCAGGCTGTGATACATGGTTTAGTAGAAGCACAGTTTCCCCAATCTCGACATCCGTCAGCTCGATACGATCCGGAAATCCTGGTTTTTTGTCGACTTCGTAGCGCTTGATCGCCATCGCCGTCAGTTCGCTTTCAGGCAAGTCGAACAAGTGCTTGAACTCTGCTGCATCGAGACCAGTGATTCGGAAATTCATGCTTAGCTCCAGGTTTTTTTTCGAAGCCGTATGTAAGCACGTAGTCGCGGCCTAGGCGTCTCGCTTTTTGCTTTCAAAGATTAAGAGCGCCTAACAAAACCCTTTAGTTGCTCTTCAGGCAACGGCCGGGTACACTGAGCATTGCCGACCGTCCGCTACTGGCCCGGACTGTGTAAAAAACGCAAAGACTTGAAATTTTCATGGATAGGGTGACTCCTCTCGACCTCAAGAAAATCGCGCAGCGGCGATTCTTATAGTTCAATTTTTTTGTGCGATGATTTTTCGTGTTTCTACACAGCCTGGGCCAGAAGCGGTCGTTTAAATGCTGTAGCGGCTTCGCGTACAGCAACTGGACAAAGGAAGCGACCATTAAGCTTTAGGGACCTAACGTTAAGCTGCACCGGTCGTCATTTCAACCGTACAACCACTTTGCCTCTCGCTCGCCCTTGCGCCAAGTATTCAAGACCTTCCTCGGCGCGATCGAAAGGGAATACCTTGTCGATGACCGGTCGAATTCGACCCGATTGCAGTAAATCGCCGATTTCGCTTAATTGCTTTCCGTCTGGCCGCACGAAGAGGAATGAGTAGCTAACGTCCTTCTTAGCGGCAAGACGTTTGATACCGTAACTCATTAAACTAAAAACGAGCTTCAATACAACGTTCAATCCACGAGCGCTTGCGAATTGCGCATCGAGCGGTCCAATAAGCGAAACGATCTTGCCGCCGGCTTTCAAGATATCCACGGATTTTTTTATAGAATCGCCTCGAAGGGTGCCAAGCACCATATCGTAGCCTTGCAGTACCTTTTCGAATTCCTGCTTCTTGTAGTCAACCACTTCATCGGCTCCCAAATCGCTGACCAACCCCACGTTGGCCGTGCTAGTCGTTGTTCCCACCTTGGCACCGATATGCTTGGCAAACTGGATCGCGAAGGTGCCGATGCCGCCAGAGCCCGCAGGAATGAAAACTTTTTGGCCCCGCTCTACCTTTGCTCGTTCCTTTATCGCTTGCCAAGAAGTAAGCCCGACCATGGGGATGGACGCCGCCTGTACGAAATCCAGATGCTCAGGCTTGGGCGCCACAACATGTTCAGGCACCACCGCGAATTCGGCGAGTGCCCCTATGCCAAGATCGAACAGGTTGGCATAGACGGCGTCGCCAGGCTTGAATCGCGTTACCTGGCTGCCGATTGCCATCACCACACCGGCCAGATCGCTGCCGATCGTCGCGGGGAGGTCGAATTTCAGCACGGGCTTGAACATGCCGGTTGTGATCATGTTGTCGATCGGATTCAAGCCGACCGCATGCACTTCGACGAGGATCTCGTCGGGCTTGAGTTGGGGGA
>JAKOOD010000618.1 GCA_022701635.1 Burkholderiaceae bacterium
GCTCGAACAGGTTGCGGCCGTCGATGATCACCGGCTGCTTCAGGCGCGCCTTGATCTGGTCGAAGTCCGGGCTGCGGAAAGCCTTCCATTCGGTGACGATCAGCAGCGCCTCGGCGCCGTCCAGCGCATCCATCGGCGCCGCCTTGAATTCGACGCGCGCCATCTGCTCGGCATCCAGGTCGAGGGCCAGCACGCGCTGCGCCTCGTGCATCGCGACCGGGTCGTGCACGGCGACACTGGCGCCGCGCTTCAGCAGTTCGGCCAGCAGCACGCGCGACGGCGCTTCGCGCATGTCGTCGGTGTTCGGCTTGAAGGCCAGGCCCCAGACCGCGAAGCGCTTGCCCGCCAGGTCTTCGCCGAAGCGCTGCACGACCTTGCGGCCCAGTACCTGCTTCTGGCGGTCGTTGACGGCTTCCACGGCGCGCAGGATCAGCAGGTCCTGGTCGTACTGGCGTGCGGTGCGCTCGAGCGCCTGGACGTCCTTCGGGAAGCAGGAACCGCCGTAGCCGGCGCCGGCGTACAGGAAGCTGTGGCCGATGCGCGGATCGGAACCGATGCCGTGGCGCACGGCTTCGATGTCGGCGCCGACCTGGTCGGCCAGGTTGGCCAGTTCGTTCATGAACGAGATGCGGGTCGCCAGCATGGCATTGGCGGCGTACTTGGTGAACTCGGCCGAACGCACGTCCATCCAGTGCACGCGCTCGTGGTTGCGGTTGAACGGCGCGTACAGCAGCTTCATCAGGTCGCGCGCGCGCTGGCCGGCGGGCGAATCCGCCGTGCCGATCACGATGCGGTCCGGCCGCATGAAGTCGTCGACGGCGGCGCCTTCCTTCAGGAATTCCGGGTTTGAAACGACCGCGAACGCCGCAACATCCTTGCCGCGGGCGGCCAGTTCTTCGCGGATGGCGGCCGCCACGCGGTCGGCGGTCCCGACCGGCACCGTCGACTTGTCGACGATGACCTTGTAGCCTTCCATGTGGCGGCCGATGTTGCGGGCCGCGGCCAGCACGTACTGCAGGTCGGCCGAACCGTCTTCGTCGGGCGGCGTGCCGACCGCGATGAACTGCAGCTGGCCATGCGCCACGCTGGCGGCGACGTCGGTCGAGAATTGCAGGCGGCCGCTGGCGCGGTTGCGCGCGACGACTTCTTCCAGGCCCGGTTCGTGGATCGGGATCCCGCCGCTGTTGAGCATGTCGATCTTGCGCGGATCGACGTCGAGGCAGAACACGTCGTTGCCGAGTTCCGCCAGGCAGGCGCCCGTGACCAGGCCGACGTAGCCGGTACCGATAATCGTAATTTTCATCTTTTGTTTACCGCCTTAGTTCATCACTTTAGTTCATTACGTTTAATTCTTCGGTACGGCGCGGCGGGTAAGTTTCCCACTTGCTGCACCCCGGGCACTGCCAGTAGTACTGGCGCGCCTTGAAACCACAATGGCTGCACTGGTAGCGCGCCAGCTTCTGCGTATAACTGTGGATCAGGTTCTTGACCATCGACAGTTCTTCCCAGACATTGGCCGGCGCATCCATCAGGCGCGCTTCGAGCAGCTTGTCCAGGCCGAGCAGGGTCGGATTGCGGCGCAGCTCTTCCACTACCAGCTGTTTGGCAGCGTCGACGCCGTTCAGTTCGATAACGGCCTTGAACACCACCTCGATCAGATCAATGGATGACGCTTCTTCCAGGTAGGAGCGCAGCAGGCTGACGCCCTCTTCCGGCCTGCCGACGCGGCGGTAGCCGTCCATCAGGCGACCGGCGACCAGCGCCACGTGCGGCACGCTCTGCTGTTCGACGCGGCGCCAGGTCTTCAGCGCGCCCTCGACGTCGCCCTGGGCCAGCAACGCGTCGCCGTACAGCATGGTGGCGCGCACGTTCTTGCGGTCGGCCTGCAGCGCCTTGTCGAGCAGTGCCTTGGCGTCGTCCGGTTGCAGGTGCACCATGGCATCCTGGGCCAGCTCGCAATAGAACTGGGCGATTTCCTTGTGGTGGGCGCCGGCGCCGGATTCCTGCAAGCCCTCGGCGGCGGTGATGGCGCGGCGCCATTCCTTTTCGCGCTGGAAAATCTCGAGCAGAGCGCGCCGCGCCTGCACGCTGTACTGGGTACCGACCAGCGAATTGAAGCTTTCCTCGGCGCGGTCGAGCAGGCCGGCCTTCAGGTAGTCCATGCCGAGTTCGTACTGGGCATGCATCTGCTGCTCGATCGGCAGGTCCGGGCGCGACAGCAGGTTCTGGTGGACGCGGATCGCGCGCTCGGTCTCGCCGCGGCGGCGAAACAGGTTGCCGAGGGCGAAGTGCATCTCGGCGGTCTCGGGGTCGAGCCGGACGATCTCGATGAAGGCGTCGATCGCCTTGTCCGGCTGCTCGTTGAGCAGGAAGTTCAGGCCCTTGAAGTAACCGCGCGGCAGGCTGCGCGATTCCGACACGAGCTGTTTGATGTCAACCCGTGCGGCCAGCCAGCCGAGGGCGAAAAAGACGGGGATGCCGAGCAGCCACCAGATTTCAAATTCCATGTGTTTTTATTCGTGTGTTACTGGGTAGTCGGTCGGCATCAGCCGCGCGGGGCGACGCTGTCCGGCTGCGGAGCCTGGATCCCGCCCGCCGTGGCGGTACCGGCGGCGTTCTGCAGGGCCTGGATCGTGTTCTTGTGCTGCGAGCTCTCGCGGCGGTGGCGGAACACGGTCGGCGTGACCGCCAGGATGCCGAGGAAGGCACCGGCGATGAAAAACGCCAGCAGCATCAGCACCAGCGGGCCGCGCAGTTCGTAGCCCAGGAAGAAATGCAGGTCGACCTGCCCGGTGTTCTTCAAGGCGAAGAAAAAGAACAGGACAAACAGCAGGCATCCGGCAATCGTCGAGACAAATTTCATCGGCAGGTCCCGTGGGCAATAACGTTAAAGGCGCAGTGTCGCATATTTGAAATGCGTTTTCAAAATGACGAAAAAAAAACGGCATCCCCAAAAGGAGACGCCGTTCTTGCCCGCTCGCGCAGACGACTTCAGTCTTCGATGATCGGTTGCCCGACCATCGCGTCGACCCGCTCGCGCAACTGCTTGCCCGGCTTGAAG
>JAKOOD010000313.1 GCA_022701635.1 Burkholderiaceae bacterium
TCGAAGTGCAGAGCCGGCCGCGCACCCTCGACCTGGTCGCCTACGGCGCCAACGGCGCCGTGCTGGGATCGGTGACGGACAACGGCGTACTGCGCTACACGACGACGCTGAACCAGGGCGACGTGCATGCGCGCATGGGCGCGCTCTACCTGAACGACACCTGGGACCTGACCGAGCGCCTGCGCCTGGACGCCGGCGTGCGCACCGAGCGCTATCGCTACGAGGGCTACGCGCTGCTGACCCGCCAGGCCAACCTGGGCGATGCCGCCACCCTTGCCGACGACACCACGCGCGCGTTCACGGGTCAGCGCCAGGCGCATGTCAACACGCCGCATACGACCAACTGGACGCTGGGCGCCAACTACGACTTCAGTCCGCGCCTGGGCGGCTACGCGCGCGTCTCGCACCTCGAGGTGCCGCCGACGATGAACGTGGCATCGACGGTCGATCCGCTGGTGCTGACCACCAAGGCCGACCAGTACGAAGCCGGCTTCAAGGCGACCTTCGGCCGCTCCTACCTGTACGTCACCGGCTTCTATACCGAGTTCGATCCGCTGAACGCCTCGTTCGCCGCGTTCAACCCGGTCACGGGACGCAACGACCAGACCGTCCCGTTCTTCGGCAAGGCCGTCGTGCGCGGCGCGGAGGCGGACGGCGCCTGGTATGTCACCGACCGCTTCGCGGTGCACGCCTCGCTGACGCTGCAGGATCCGCAATACCGCAACTTCGTCAGCGCCACCGGCGCCGATCCTTCCAAGGTGGTCGGCAACCAGATCATCCGCGAGCCCAAGGTGTTCGGCAATGTCCGCCCGAGCTACAGCTTCAGCGCCGCCGGCAACCAGGTCGACGTCTACGGCAGCTACGCCTACACCGGCAAGCGCTACGTCGACTTCTTCATGGCGACCGAACTGCCGGCCTATCACTCGCTGGGCGCCGGGATCACGGTCACGCGCGGCGACTGGCAATTCCAGTTCACCGGCGACAACCTGACGAATGCCAAGGGTCTCACCGAAGGCAATACCCGTACCGATACGCTGGCGGGACAGGGCAGCCGCACGGCCATCTACGGCCGTCCGGTGTTCGGCCGCAGCGGCCGCTTCTCGATCAGCAAGGCATGGTGACCCGATGTTCAAACGACTCCTGACCACGGCCGCACTGGCCACGGCGGCGGCCACGGCGCTTCCCCTGCAGGCCGCGCCGGCCGTCGACCAGCAATGGGCACGGATGGCGACGCGCATGTTCCCCTTCGTCGCCAGCGTCAAGACCGGCGCCGGCCAGCCGTCCGCGGCGCTGGCAAGCATGCTGGACGCGCGCAGGAAACGCATCGACGCCTGCCAGCTGGCGCCCAAGTGCCTGTTCCTGGCCGCGACCTGGACCGATGCCGAGATGGACGCGGTGGCGGCCGCCGTGCCGCCCTCGGCCAACCAACCGGCGCTCGCCGACGACGGCATCCGGGCCCAGGTGGTGCGCGAACTGCGCGGCCTGAACGCGGTGCTGCAGACCTACGGCTTCGGCATCCAGGCGCGCTACCCGATGATCGACGGTCCGGTCGAGCAGACCGGCGGCGCCGACTTCAAGGCGCTGGTGGCGGACGCCATCTGGCTGGCCGACGCCGGCAAGAACGATCCGGCCGTGCGCCTGGACCCGAGCCTGGCGCTGGCCATCGCGCTGGTCGATGCCAGCGAGCGCCACGACGCCGTTGCCTTCGAGCCGCTCGACGCCACCCACAACGCGGCGCCGTTCGCGCTGGCGCGCACGCTCGACTGGAAGCGCTACCGCTACAGCGCGATCATCATCCCGGGTGTCGGACCGGAGAATCCGACGATCCCGTTGAGCGCGCGCGGCAAACTGCACCTGCAACTGGCGGCGCGCCGCTTCGCGCAGGGCGACGTCGCCTTCATCATCACCAGCGGCGCGGCCGTGCATCCCAAGGGGTCGCATTTCGTGGAAGCGGTGGAGATGCGCAAGGCGCTGGTCGAACGCTACGGCATCCCGGCCGAGCGCATCGTCATCGAACCCTACGCGCGCCACACGACGACCAACCTGCGCAACGCCACGCGCCGCCTGCATGCGATGGGGGCACCGCTCGACAAGCCGACCCTGATCGTCGCCAATGCCGACCAGAGCCGCTACATCACGAGCCCGGAGTTCGCGGCGCGCAATCCGGCGGAGTTGGGGTATGACCCCGGCACCGTCGGGACGCGGCTGTCGCCGTATGAGGTGGAGTTCACGCCGTCGCGGCATTCGCTGCGTGTCGATCCGTGGGATCCGCTCGATCCCTGACGCAGCCTGCGGCCGGGCGGGTTATCGCGCGACGCCGTAGCGGCGCTTGCATGCCTCGACCGACACGCCGTAGTCGACGATCGGCGCCGGGTAGTCGGGAATCGGCGCGCGCTGGCGCGCTGGCTCGTGCAGATGGCGGGGGTCGATGCCGGCCAGTGTCGGCAGCCAGTGCTTGATATAGGTCGCGTCCGGATCGTAGGTCTTCGACTGCGATGACGGGTTGAAGATCCGGTAGGGGGGCTGGGCATCGGCGCCTGTCGACGCCACCCATTGCCAGTTGCCGTTGTTGTTGGCGTGGTCGTAGTCGTTCAGCTTCAGGGCGAAATAGGCTTCGCCGTGGCGCCAGTCGACGCCCAGGATCTTGACCAGGAACGAGCCGGCGACCAGGCGCGCCCGGTTATGCATGGCGCCGGTGCTGTTCAGTTGTGTCATCGCCGCGTCCACGATCGGGTAGCCCGTGGCCGCGTTCTTCCATGCGTCGAGGAGGCGCTCGCCGGCCGCGCCGCCGACCCAGTCGAGCCGCGCGTACTTTTGCAGGTAAGGGCCGTCGGCGACGCGCGGCACATGGTACATCAGCTGGGCGAAGAACTCGCGCCAGCAGACTTCGCGGATCCAGCCGCCCAGGCTGGCATCCTGCACATCCTTGCGCTTGCCCAGTTCGCGGAAGATTTCCCGGATCGAGAGGGTGCCGAAGCGCAGGTGGATATCCAGGCCGGAAGTGGCCGGCAGCGCCATCACATTGCGCAATGCCATGTAGTCGTCGACCTTGCCGACGAACTCGTCCAATACCCGGCGCCCACCTTGCGTGCCGGGGTACAGGCTCAGGCTCTCCAGATCGACTTCGTCGAAGCCGAGCTGCGCGAGCGTCAGGTTGGATGGACCGGGCACGCTGGCATCCAGACGGCTCTTGAAAGGGGCAGGGTCGTAATCGCCCAATATCCGCTGATCGCGGCCCAGCTCGCGCAGCCACGCATTGTAGTAGGGCGTGAAGCGCGTGTAGGGCGTGCCGGACTGGCTCAGCACCTCCTCCTTGTGCAGCAAGACCTGGTCCTTGGATAACAGCAATGCGCGGCCGTCATCCGCGAGCGCTTGCGCGATCGCCTCGTCGCGGCGCCGCGCGGCAGGTTCGTAATCGTCGTTCGCGAACACGCGCTCGGCGCCGATGCGCTGGGCGAGCTCCGGGATAACGCGCCGTGGATCACCTTCCAGTGTCAGCAGTTTGCCGCCCAGGGCGGCAATGTTCGCGGCCGCCTCGCCGATGCTGGCGTGGATGAAAGCGACGCGTCTGTCCTGGCGCGGCAAGGCGTCGAGAATGGTGCGGTCGTAGACGAAGACGCAGACCACCTGTTCGGAAGTCGAGAGTGCCGCGTGCAAGGCCACGTTGTCGTGCGCCCGCAAGTCGCGCCGCATCCAGAAGATCGATCGTCGGTGGTTCATGACTCGTGGGTCCGCTTGTTGGTGTGTGTGCATTCTAACAACCACCCGTAAGGCTGGCGCACTGCTGAGCAGGACCGGCACCGTGATCGGGCCGAGCTCGCCGCGCGTTGCATCGACATTGATCTCGGGTGGGCGTTGCTCAATTTCGACAAACAAGAATTTATTGCCACTTGGTAATAATGATGGAGCAGGAATTCGGTTAGTCTAGATTTGCACGGCCAGCCTGCTGCCGGGCACCCATTGTCGCGTTCGACGGTCGAACGCATCGATCACTTCGCTTCCCCGTAGAGCACGACATATCATCAAAAATGACAAATAAACTGACAATTCGCGCGCGCCTGGTCGCGACGATGGCCTTGCTCGGCCTGATCATCCTCGCGTTCGGTGTGCTGTCCATGTTCGGCATGCGTGCGCTGCAAACGTCGCTGGACGATGTGTATTCGAACCAGCTGATGTCCAGCATCGAGATCAATAAATCCATGAACCTTCTGTCACAAACACGCTTTGCGATCGATCGCGCCGCCCTGAATCCGCACGCCGCCGACGTCGGCGCCACACTCGAGCGGGCGCACGGCTTCCTCGTCGCGTCCGACAAGGCCTGGGCGGCCTACATGGCGCTGCCGCAGGACGACGAAGAGGCGCGGCTGGCGCAAGTCGTGGTGGCAAAGCGCGCCGTCTACATCGACCAGGGCTTGCAGAAATTTGCTGACGCCGTGGCGCGTGGCGAACCGCAGGCGATCGATGCGACGAGCCAGGGTCTTGCCGGCGTGTTCGGCGCGTACAACGATGCTTCCAACGCGCTGGATGACTACCAGATCAGGCAGGCCAAGGGCCAGTACGAGGACGGCGAACAGCTCGCCCATCGCGGGCGTTTCATCGCGCTCGGCGGCATTGCGCTGGGCGCCGTGCTGATCGTGGTGGCGTCGCTGTCCCTGGTGCGCGCCATCATGCGGCCCCTGAACCAGGCCCTTGCCCATTTCGATGCCATGGCGCGTGGCGATCTGTCGAACGTCGTCGAGATCGAGCGGCAGGACGAGCTGGGCAGACTGCTGGCGGGCTTGGCGACGATGCAGGACAAGCTGGCCGCGACCGTCGGCACCATGCGCGACAGCAGCGGCGCGATCGCGGCCGCCAGCAGCCAGATCGCCGCGGGCAACCTGAACCTGTCGCAGCGCACCGAGGAACAGGCCGGCAGCTTGGAGGAAACCGCGTCCTCGCTGGAGGAACTGACGTCGACGGTGCGCCACAATGTCGACAACGCGCGCCAGGCCAGCCAGCTCGCGCAGGACGCGTCCACCGTGGCCGTGCGCGGCGGGCAGATCGTGGAGAAAGTGGTCGACACCATGGGTGCCATCAGCGCTTCTTCGCGCCAGATCGTGGAGATCATCAGCGTCATCGACGGCATTGCGTTCCAGACCAATATCCTGGCGCTGAATGCGGCGGTGGAAGCCGCCCGCGCCGGCGAGCAGGGGCGCGGATTCGCGGTGGTCGCCGGTGAAGTGCGCAACCTGGCGCAACGGTCGGCGGCCGCCGCCAAGGAAATCAAGGCCCTGATCACGACATCGGTGGCGAATGTCGAGGTCGGTTCCAGCCTGGTCACGCAGGCTGGCAGTACGATGCAGGATATCGTGGCGAGCGTGGGTCGTGTCACGACCATCATGACCGACATCACAGCCGCGAGCGAGGAACAATGCGCCGGCATCGAGCAGATCAACCAGGCGGTCGTCCATATGGACCAGGTGACGCAGCAGAACGCGGCGCTGGTGGAAGAAGCCGCGGCGGCGGCCGCCGCGCTGCGCGAGGAGGGCGACCACTTGCTGGGCGCGGTGTCCGTGTTCCGGATCGACACCCGGGCACCCGCGCGGCAGCCGAGATCGACCGCGGGTGGGCGGACAGCGCCGCTGGCGCTCGCCACCCACTGAGGCTACGACTCTCTCGACGCCCACGCCTTCACTTTCTTGCGCATGTCCCGTTCGTTGCGCTCGAGCCGGTGCTGGTCCTGCTGCATGGTACGCCACAGTGACCACACCATCAGCAGGATGATCAGCGCAAACGGCAAGGCAAACACGATGGTCAGGCGTGGCGCGGCAAGCGTGTCCGCCTCAGCGCGCCCTATCTCCGTCTTACACCGGTGAGCGCCCGGTGCCGCGGCGCGCGACCGCTTGCGTGACGCGCACCAGATCGTCCAG
>JAKOOD010000641.1 GCA_022701635.1 Burkholderiaceae bacterium
TCGCCACCGGCGATCGACACCACCGGCGCCCCGCACTCGTCGACGGCGCCCAGGCACGCGTCGAGCGACAGGCGCTGGTCGAGGATCTCGTCCGGATAGTCGATCTTGCCGCAGCCGGCACAGGCCAGGTTGCAGCGGAACAGCGGTTCCAGCATCAGTGCCAGCGGGTAGCGTCTTTCGCCGGCCAGGTGCTTGCGCAGCACGTAGGCGCCGACCATCGCTTTCTGCAGGAAGGGGATCGCCATGGCAGTTCTCCCGTATGTGTCTGTCTCAGGCGGCGCGCCCGGCCAGTTCGGGCGGGAGCCTGAATTCGACGTGTTCCTCGAGCCCGTCCATGGTCGACACCTCGACCGGCCCCAGCGCACGCAGCGCAGCGATCACATGCTCGACCATCGCCTCGGGCGCCGACGCGCCGGCCGTGATCCCGACCCTGGCGGCGCCGGCCATCCAGGCCGGATCGAGTTCGCTGCCGTCCGCCAGCAGGTAACTCCGAATGCCGCTCTCGCTGCCGATCTCGCGCAGCCGGTTCGAGTTCGAACTGTTGGCGGCGCCGACGACCAGCAGCACGTCGACCTGGCGGCACAGCGCGCGTACCGCGCGCTGGCGGTTCTGGGTGGCGTAGCAGATGTCGCGCACGTCGGGGCCGACCAGGTCCGGAAAGCGCCGCTGCAGGGCGGCGATGACCGCCCGGGTATCGTCGACGCTCAGCGTGGTCTGGGTAATATAGGCCACCGGGGTCGCGGCCGGCAGGTCGAGCGCATCGACGTCGGCCTCGTCCTGGACCAGCAGTACCCGGCCGTCGATCTGGCCCATCGTGCCTTCGACCTCGGGATGGCCGTCATGGCCGATCAGGAGCACGACGCGGCCGGCGGCGGCGTACTGGCGTCCCTGGATGTGCACCTTGGACACCAGCGGGCAGGTCGCGTCCAGCACGCGCAGGTCGCGTGCCCGCGCATCGGCCTCGACCGCGCGCGCGACGCCGTGCGCACTGAAGATCGTGACCGCCTGCGGCGGCACGTCGGCGAGCGCTTCGACGAACACGGCGCCCCGGGCACGCAGGCCGCCGACCACCGCCTTGTTATGGACAATTTCGTGTCGCACATAGACCGGCGCGCCATAGCGCGCGAGCGCACGGTCGACGATTTCGATGGCACGGACGACGCCGGCGCAAAAGCCGCGCGGCTGGGCGAGGATGACGTGCATGGCGGCCTTCGGGTTGACGAAACCTGTTTGATTACGCACACGCGCAGAGGTTCGCCGCAGTGCACGTATCCGGCCACGCGTCTAGAATGCGCGCAAGTGACAACGTTGCCCACGCGGGCTGGAGGCGGGCCATGAGGGAGGACCTGATGCTGATCACGGGTGCGGCCGGTTTCATCGGTTCCGCGGTGGCGCGTGCGGCCCTGCATGCCGGCTATCCGGTGCGCTTGCTGGTGCGCGCGAGCAGTCCGCGCCGCAACCTGGAAGGGCTCGATGCCGAGATCGCCGAGGGCGACATGCGCGACCAGGCCGCCGTCGGGCGCGCCCTGGCCGGCGTGCGCTGGCTGCTGCATGTGGCCGCCGACTACCGGCTGTGGGCGCGCGACCCCGACCAGATCGCCCGCAACAACATCGAAGGTACGGAAACGGTGATGGGGGCCGCGCTGGCGGCCAAGGTCGAGCGCGTGGTTTACACCAGCAGCGTGGCGACGCTGCGCGTCGACCCGTCGACCGAAGCATCCGACGAAGAGGCCCCGCTGGCGGTGCACGAGGCGATCGGCGCCTACAAGCGCAGCAAGGTCGAGGCCGAACGCCTGGTCGAGCGCATGGTCGCGTTCCAGGGGCTGCCGGCGGTGATCGTCAACCCGTCGACCCCGGTCGGGGCGCGCGATGTCAGGCCGACCCCGACCGGACGCATCATCGTCGAGGCGGCGCGCGGGCGAATGCCGGCCTACGTCGAGACCGGGCTGAATTTGGTCGACGTCGAGGACGTGGCGCAGGGGCACTTGCTTGCGCTGGAACGCGGGCAGGTCGGCGCACGCTATATCCTGGGCGGCGACAACCTGATGCTGCGCGCGCTGCTGGCCGAGATCGCCGAACTCGGCGGTCGCCGCGCGCCGCGGGTGCGGCTGCCGGTGGCGCCGCTGGTACCGCTGGCGTACGCGGCCGAGGCGCTGGCCAGGGTGCGCGGCAAGGAGCCTTTCCTGACCGTGGATGGGCTGGCGATGGCGCGCAACCGGATGTTCTTTTCCTCGGACAAGGCGCGGCGGGAACTGGGGTACCGGCCGGGGCCGCACGGGGCAGGAGTGGCGTCCGCCCTGGCGTGGTTTGGACGCGCGGGTTACCTGCATTAAGGCGCCCGGCGTTCGCGGAGCGGATTCTCGATGTATGGCGCTTGCTTTCGATTAGGATGAGCGCTTCCGGCCCAGGCCGCATGACGATCAAGCGATGACGATGTTGGACGAATCACTCACCTCATGGCTGCAGGAGCGCGCCGAAACCCTCGACGCCGATGCCGGACTGGCCGGCGCACTGCTACCGCGCCTTGCCTCCGCCCAGCTCTTCAAGACCGGTGTTCCGGCAAGCGCAGGCGGCGACGGCGCCAGTCCGAGCGCCGCGATCGGCGTCGTTGCCGACCTGGCCCGCTGCTCGATGAGCGCGGCCTTCGTGTTCTGGGCGCAGCGCGCGCTCATCGAATGCGTGCTTGCCAGCCCGAACCGCGCCTTGGCGCAGCGGCTGTTGCCGTCCTTGCTGGCCGGTGAGCTGGCCGGCGCGCCCGGGTTATCGAACGCCATGAAGTCCATGGGCGGACTCGACCAGCTGCAGACCCGTTTCATGCCTGATGCCCATGGCTTCACCTTGCATGGCCGAGTGTCCTGGGCAACCAACCTGCAGCGCCAGGGCTTCGTCCTTGCGCTGGCCGCCGGTAACCTGGATGGGACCGACACGTCCGTGTTCGCGGTACCGTCCGATGCCGACGGACTGACGCGCGAGCCCGACCTCGACCTGACAGGACTGCGCGGCACCAGCACCGCGGCGCTGCACCTGGCCGGCGTCCGGCTTGGCGAGGACTGGCGGCTGCATCCCCAGGCGAAGGTATTTCTGCCAACCGTAAGGCCGATGTTCGTGGGGATGCAGTGCGGGCTGGGCCTCGGGCTGGCGCGCGCCAGCCTGCATTCAGCCCGCGCGGCGCTCGGCGATGGGCCCTCGGTGCTCCTCGGCGAACTCGAGGCGCTCGAGGCGCAGGTCCATGACTTGTGGGAAGCATTGTCGACCGGGGTCGACAGCGGGCGGCTGCGTGAACGACCGCCCGAGCTGCTCGACTTGCGCCTGCGCATGGTGGAGATCGCGAGCGCTGCCGTGCAGCTCGAACTGCAGGCGCTTGGCGGGCGCGCCTACATGCGCGGCGAAAGCGGCGGCTTTGCGCGGCGCTGGCGCGAGGCCGCGTTTCTGACGATCGTGACGCCGACGTTGGCGCAGTTGAAGACGGAGCGCGCGCGGGCGCAGGGGGCGTCGCGCTGACCGGCTGGTGGTGTCGTCACTCCCATCGCGCTACATGCGTAAGCCGCGCATGCGTTGCTTCTCCGCACGGCAGGCATCCATGGCAGATGGCAGACCTGTTGCAGCGTTTCCTTATGGCAGGATGACGTCGATCTCGACCAGCGCGCTGCCTTTCGCTGCATAGCCGAGCTTGGCTGCTGCGACGTACGATAAGTCAATGAGCCTGTCAGAGAGGAACGGACCGCGATCGTTCACGCGCACGATGATCGTTCGACCGTTCTCGACGTTCGTCACTCTGACATACGAGGGGATGGGAAGGATCGGATGCGCAGCCGTGAGCTTCATCGTGTCGTAGAGTTCACCGCTTGAGGTCGGCAATCCTTGGTAACGGGTACCGTACCAGCTTGCCACGCCACGCGCATGGTAGGGCACCAGCTTGTTCATCGGCCGGTAGCTATTTCCCATCGCAACATAAGGCTTGAGCGTGCCTGAGATGAAGCGCTCCGTCCTGGGTACCGGCTCCTGGACTGCATCGATCTGCGCCTGCGTGATGCCTTTGGGCGGCCCATCGTTGCGGTAATAGCGCCCACCGCCTTTGGCTGGCTGAACTTTTGTTGTCGAGCAGGCTACAAGGGACAGCGCCAACGCAGCCACCAGCCATGATCTTGAATCGATAGGTGAAATACTTTTCATCGTTGCTTTCCACATGTTTCATCGCGCCCGGCGCCCTGCAGACTGGTCACGGTCATGGGTGACTTGCCTTAACATTCATTGGCAAGCTCTGCAGGGCTCAAGGCCGAGTTTGTGGATCATACATGTGGAACGGCAGAACAGGAAAATCGTTCGGGCACGGACTTGCAACAGCGGAA
>JAKOOD010000670.1 GCA_022701635.1 Burkholderiaceae bacterium
GCATCGTCGGCTTGCCCAACGTCGGCAAGTCCACCCTGTTCAACGCCCTGACCAAGGCCGGCATCCCGGCTGAAAACTACCCGTTCTGCACCATCGAGCCGAACGTCGGCGTGGTCGAGGTGCCGGATCCGCGCATGCAGGCGCTGGCCGACATCGTCAAGCCGGAGCGTATGGTCAACGCCATCGTCGAGTTCGTCGACATCGCCGGCCTGGTGGCCGGTGCCTCGAAAGGCGAGGGTCTGGGCAACCAGTTCCTGTCGCACATTCGCGAAACCGACGCCATCGTCAACGTGGTGCGCTGCTTCGAAGACGACAACGTGATTCACGTCGCCGGCAAGGTCAGCCCGCTGGACGACATCGAAGTCATCCAGACCGAACTGGCGCTGGCCGACATGGGCGCCGTCGAAAAGGCGATCCACCGCGAGAACAAGAAAGCGCGTTCGGGCGACAAGGATGCGGCCAAGCTGGTTGCCGTCTGCGAGCGCCTGATGCCTCACCTGGACCAAGGCAAGCCAGTGCGTACCGCCGGCCTCGACGCCGACGAGATGGCCCTGATCAAGACGCTGTGCCTGATCACCGCCAAGCCGGCCATGTTCGTGGCCAACGTGTCCGACACCGGCTTCACCAACAATCCGCTGCTGGACCAGCTGACCGCGTACGCTGCTGAACAGAATGCACCGATCGTGGCGATTTCGGCCGCGATCGAAGCGGAGATTGCCGACCTGGACGACGCCGACAAGGCGGCCTTCCTGGGCGACATGGGCATGGAAGAGCCGGGCCTGGACCGTCTGATCCGCGCCGCCTACAAGCTGCTCGGCCTGCAGACCTATTTCACCGCCGGCGTGAAGGAAGTGCGCGCCTGGACCATCCACGTCGGTGACACCGCGCCGCAGGCGGCTGGCGTGATCCACACCGACTTCGAACGCGGCTTCATTCGCGCGCAGACGATTTCCTATGATGACTACATCGCTTACAAAGGCGAGGCTGGCGCGAAGGAAGCGGGCAAGATGCGCGCTGAGGGCAAGGAATATGTTGTCAAGGATGGGGATGTGCTGAACTTCCTGTTCAACGTCTAAGCCGCACGCTCCAAATGGATCCAAAGCCCCTGATGAAGGGGCTTTTTTGCTTGTAGGGTCACGGATTATTCTGTTGATGACCTTGTCTCGTTGGCACCCTTGAACGATGAAGATGAACGATTACACACCCGGGAACGGGGTTCGCGAGATATTGCGTTTCTGGCATCAGGTAGAATTTTTTATTCCTTTCGACCTTGAACAGGTCGTACAGGCCCATGATGCGGGCTGGGCGGTGCAGCGTTGTCCGCAAGCCGCGCTGCAACGCGGCGACCGGCTCTTGTGGCGACCATCTCTGCCGCCCGGGCGCGAACTCACCGGCTTCGATGTCTATATCGGTGTGTTCGACAAATCGTTACTTGCGGAGGTAACGCGTCAAGCCCTGCAGGCGAACCTGTCGTCGGAGGAGCGTTGGGAACAGGAAGAGCGCGCCGGGCTGGAGGGGCTGACTTGCATGGCGAAGTTCCAGACCGGACCGCTGGGGGAGCCATTGCTGGACAGCGTCTCGGTGTCGACCGCACCATGGGCGCTGGGCCGTATCCAGCACAGCAAGGGCGAATTGACGGCACTCGATTTCGATGCATTTCAGAATGGTATCGAGGACTTGAAGGAAGTCCTGATCGAGTTCCGCCGCACGCGCGTGGACAGGCGAGTCCCCCATCCGGATGCCCAAGCGGACAGCAATGCCTTGTCAAGGCCTCAGCCCTTGTCGAGCGAGGAACTGCTGGCCCTGCTGTCGATCTTCGAGACGTGGACAGGTTTCCAGCCGGAGGCAGTACGGGACGACATGCCGGCGATCGTCATTTACGCCAGGAGCGCAGAGGAGAGTCGCAAGAAGCGCAGCGCGCCTCAGGCCACGCTATGGACCGCGGGGCTTGAGGACGAGAACGACGACGACGCTGCAGGCAAGGCCACGGACGATATCGATGTCGAGATCCTCAACAGTTTTTTTGCCAAGGACATTGCCCGGGCACTGGCTTCGGTGGAGCAAGGTACGTCCGGGCGCGCGTTGCAGGCGTATCTTGCCCCGGTCCCGGCGGAACGCCGGCTCGATTTGTACAGTGAGCAAGGCCGAGCCGCGATTTTGCGGACGCTGGCACCGGGCCACCTGCCGGCCGCGCACTGGCTGGATGAGCCGGCGCATGCGATGAGTCTAATGCAGCAATTTGCCATCAACAATATCTTCGATCGGTTGCAGGAAGGTGGCATCTTCTCGGTAAACGGCCCGCCCGGCACCGGCAAGACCACACTACTACGCGATGTCTTCGCCGAATTGATCACCCGGCGCGCCCGTGTGTTGGCTGGTCTGGCGCGCGCCGGCGACGCTTTTGTCGGCACCGTTGCAGTTGACTTCCGGGGTGAGGGGCGCTGCATGGTGTCGCGCTTGCGCGAGGACCTGACCGGCTTTGAAATGGTCGTCGCCTCCTCGAACAATGCGGCGGTCGAAAACCTGTCGCGCGACCTACCCAAAGCCAAGGCCTTGGGCAAAGCAGGCAAGTCACCTTGGCGCGATGCCCAGGGAAATAGTACCGTCGGTTATCTGAAGCCGGTTGCGCACAACATCGCCGCGCGCACGGACAAGGGTGATTACATGAAGCTCGATGCCGACGATGCGCCATGGGGATTGATCGCCTGCGCCTTGGGTAACAAGCGTAACCGGGGCAACTTCGCATTCCGTCTGGCGGCCGATGCCCGCCGCGCCGACAAGCCCGTCAAACACTTCGATCCCGCGCTCCACCAGTCCCTGTGGACGTGGCGCGAGAAATACGAAGGGCCTGGCTTTGCCGACGCGCGTACCCGCTTCACCGCCCTCGACGCGGCGCTCCACGAACGGCTTGCGCTGCTGGACCGTTATGCGCAATCGTGCGCCGTGCTGCGTGGGCAGACAAGGGACATTTTTTGCGCACCAGCCGATGTCCGGCTCGAACAGGCGCTGCAAGCCCACAATGGCGCCGCCGCGGGCTTGGCCGGGCTGGAACGTGAACAGGCGTTGTGTACGGGGCAACTGGTGTCGCTGCGCGAGGAAGCGGCGCTGATCGAACAGTCCCGTCCTGCCTGGTGGCTGCGCTGGCTGAAGCGGGCACGTGAACGCACGGCGCAGCAAGAACTGGCCGATAACCGGCGCCAGCAGCGCGATTGGCTGGTACGCCAGCGGGCCGCCGCGGCGACGCAGCGCGAGGCCGAGGAACGGCTGCACGAAGCCGTTGGCGAGCAAGCACGAGCGCGCCAAGACCTGGCTGTACGCGAGGCCGAATGGGATGGGCTGCAGCGCGATCACGCGGCACTGGCGGCGGCATTTCCGGGGATGGCCGCGCCGTCGTCCGCGGCCGTACTGGAAGAAGACGACTGGCAGATCAGCGGCCTGTGGCATGACGAACAAACCAACCATCTGCGCTCGGCGTTGTTCGCCGCCGGGCTGACATTGCATGAGGCTTGGCTTGCCGAGGTCCTGCGAAAAGGCGGCGGGTTCGGCAGCAATGCTGTGGCAGTAACCCAGATGTTGGGTGGAAAGCAACTGCAGCAGCGCGAGCATGCACTCACGATCTGGCAAAGTTTGTTCATGATCGTGCCCGTCATCTCGAGCACGTTCGCATCGGTCGCCAGCCAATTCCGGGACCTGGGGCCGGACAGTCTTGGCTGGCTTTTCATCGATGAAGCGGGACAGGCGGTCCCGCAGGCCGCCGTAGGTGCATTGTGGCGCGCCCGACGCGCCGTCGTGGTCGGCGACCCGCTGCAGATCGAACCCGTGTTCACCGTACCAATCAAACTGATCGATGCGCTGGCCCGGACTGCGCGTCTCGATCCGGCACAGCCGGTCGAGCCCCATCTCGTGTCGGTGCAAAGCCTGGCCGACGAGGCGAATGCAATGGGTGCGTCGATCGATGCCCAAGGGAGTGCCAAATGGATCGGCAGTCCCCTGCGGGTGCATCGTCGTTGCGTCGATCCCATGTTCACGATCGCTAACCAGATCGCCTACGACGGCAAGATGATCTTCTTCGATCCGCACAATCCGGCGGCGCGCTTGCCTCCGGCCGACAGTTTCGACCTGGGGGCCAGCGCATGGGTCGACATCGGCGGGAAAGCACAGGACAAACAGGTGGTGCCGGAGCAGGTCGCCCTGGTATGCCAAGCCATCGTCGATTTGGTCTTGCAGACCGGCGAACTGCCTGCTCTGTACGTGATTTCCCCGTTCCGCCGCATCAAGCAGGCGCTGAGCCGCGCGCTCCTCGACAGCAGCGCTTGGCCGGATGGCGCCCAGCCCGCGACGCGCCTGCTGCGCGAATGGTGTCGGGCGCGGATCGGTACGGTCCACACATTCCAGGGCAAAGAGGAGAGCATGGTCTGGCTTGTGCTGGGATGCGATACCGACACCCGTGCAGCGGCGGCCTGGGCGGCCGGCAAGCCCAATCTGTTCAATGTCGCGCTCACACGTGCCAAACACCGGTTCTTCCTGATCGGCGACACCGCGGTCTGGGCAGGCCTGCCGCATTTTGCCGAGGCGTCGGCAGCGCGCCTGCCGAGAATTCATCCCGATGTTTTCCTGCAACGGGTACGTTCAGTAGGGGCGAGGACAGGTTCGACGCCTGGGCCACGCGCTTAGGCCCCGAGACTCAATCCTCGTCCTGCCCGGCCCTGGCGCCCGCCGGCCCGCCGGCCCGGCGGCACCGCTCCGAGCAGTACTTGACGTTCTCCCAGTCACGCGCCCACTTCTTTCGCCACGCGAACGGCAGGGCGCAGTGCGCGCAGGTCTTGGACGGCAGCTCGGATTTTTTGCGCATCTTCATACAAGCATTGTATCGCCATCGCGCGGCACGGTTCAGGCGATCCGGTCCGCCAGATCCTGCGCCAGTCCGCACACCGTCAGGGTCGGATTCCACGACCCCGCCGTCGGGAACAGCGCCGCGCCGGCGACATGCACGTTGCGCATCCCGTGTGGCCGGTAATCCAGCCCCACCACCGAGCTTGACGGATCCTCGCCGATCCACAGCGGCGAGGCCTCGTCCACGACCAGGTGCGAGCGCACCTGGCGGCGCGGAGGGCGCACGGCATGCCAGCAACCCGACGGGCCTTCGTCGATCCAGTATTCGACAGCAGCCGATACCGCCGCATCGCGGCTGGCCAGCGCGGCGATCGTCTGGCAGACCGCGTCGTCCATCACATCCCATAAGGCCGTTTCCATCGGCCCCGTCTGCAGCTGCACGGTCACGTTCGTGGTCGGATCGGTGCCGCCATCCAGCCGCATCCAGTTGTCGCCATGCGCCTCGCCGACTTCTCCCAGCGCGGTGCACGCGAACAGCACCCAGTCCTCCGACCCCTGCAGCTGGGCCGGGGACGGCACGGCATCCGGCGCTTCGGCCGTCATCGTGGCCGCGTCACGTGCCGGATCCGAGGAAGCGAAGGCACTCACCTGCACCTGGTACTGCAAGCCGTTCTCCGCCCGCCCATGCAGCACATGCGCCGCCAGTTCCAGCGCCCCGGTCTCGCGAAACGCCGCGCGCGGCACCCGCGCCGTGAACCGCGACACCAGGTGCCCGGTATAGCGTTTGCCCGCGTTCGGCAGCAGGGCGCCGAAGGAATTCATCAGCAGCGTCGCCGACGGGATCGCACCCATCGCCAGCACGATCTTCGCATCGCCGACACGGATCGGGCCGCAGCCGGTTTCGAGCGTCGTCACACGGCCGTCGCCGTCGTGCAGCAGCAGTTCGACCGTGCAGCGGTCGACGATCGCCAGCTCGCGTCCCTGTCCGCAAGCGGCCAGCGCCTTCTGGCGCTGCTGCAGGCCGAGCAGGGTACCGACCGTGGAGAATTTGTGGAAGCCGGCGCCCGGTCGTTCTTCGTGCAGTACTGCGAGCGGCGCCGCGCCGGCGTCCCGGGCCGAGGGCACGCAGCGTTTGCCATTTTCGCGCAGGCGGGTGTCGAGCTGGCGCTGCAGGCTGCCGTAGACGCTGTCGTCGATGCGGTCGGCGCTCGTCACGTGGAGAAAAGCGCGCGCGTCGTCCCAGAAGCCAGGTTGCAGGGTGCGCTCGACCAGGGCTTGCGGCCAGCCGCGCAACTGGTCCGGCTGCGGCGCCGTGCACCAGCCGTGCCAGCAGGTGGAGCGGCCGCCCAGCATCGGGATCATCCCGGCCTGGGCCAGGTGGGCGTCGGTGGCCATCGCCGCGCTGCGGGTCCACGGATAGGTGGTGGCGTCGCCGGCGATGGCGCGCAAGGCGGCGGGCAGCGTTTGCACGTGGGCCGGCAGCCAGTAGCCGCCGCGTTCCAGCACCAGGATCGCGGCGTGCGGGTTGCGCGCCAGCGTGCGTTCGATGAAGGCGACGCCGGCGGGGCCGGTGCCGATCACGATGACGTCGTAGTGCGCGGCCTGCACCTGTTGCCAGCCGCTGCAGTAGG
>JAKOOD010000671.1 GCA_022701635.1 Burkholderiaceae bacterium
GCATAGCTGCCGACCACCAGGCCCTGGTCCTGCTCGCCGACGATGCGCGCTACCGTCACCGCCGGAAAGCGGGTGGCGGCGCGGGTACGGATGTCGGCGTAGACGCGCTCGCGCGCCGGCGTGCCGCGCACCACGCGGCGCAGGTTTTCGCGTGCGGTGTCGAGCAGGCTCAGTTTGGGCGTGATCTGCGGCCAGGCCTGGTCGTCGACGTGGGCCAGCACGAAGGTCAGCAGGCGCTCGGCGCTGCGGATGGTCTGCTCGTGCGACATCGCACCGCGGTTGGCGGCCAGCCAGCCGCGCCAGTAGCGGGTCAGCTGGTCGTTCAGGTGGCCCGGCTCGGCATGGCTTTTATCGGCCAGCATCAGGTAGGTTTTGAGGGCGTTGTAGGCGTCGCCGACGTTGGTCGGCGAGACGTCCTGGTAGGGCTGGCCCGGTTTGGCGCTGGGGGCCGCCTTGGCGTTCGGATCGAGCTGCGACGCGTTGGCGTTGGTCTCGGCCAGCAGCGCCTCGATCGCACCGGCGACCGGCAGCACCATCACTTCGCGCACGCCGGCAAAGTACTCGTCGCGCAGCTTGCGCTCGACCGCTTCGCCCTGGTACAGGCCAAATGACAGTGCCCACGGTTGCCCGGCGCGGTATTTGTCCAGCTGTTCGATACGGTCCTGCAGGATTTCCAGCCCCTCGAGGCGCGACTGCAGGTCGCCGCGGCGCGCCTGGAGCTTGCCGACTTTATCGAGGTCGGCCTGCACGTTGGCCACCAGCTGCTTGTTGCCCATGTACGACCAGCTCCAGCCGCCCAGCGCGCAGCCGAGCAGGATGGTGGCGGCGAAGAAGGCGCCGTATTTCAGGCGCGCGCTCGCCGGGCTGGTATAGCGCTTGACCAGGTCGCGGTCGGCGAAGATCACCTTGCGGAACAGCTCGAGCAGGAAGTACCCCGACTGATCGCCGGATTGTGCGCTTACGACGGCGCCCTTCTGCCCGTCCTTGTGCGTCGCCTTGAAGGCGCCGAGCTGCAGGTCGAAGCGGCCTGCCACGCGGCGCGACGCCAGGTTGTCGACAAAGCCTTCCTGCAGCGCGCTGGTGAAATAAAAGCCGCGGAACACCGGCTTGAACTGCCAGGTGTTTTCCTCGAACAGCGTGGCCAGGAAGGCGCGCAGCTGCGGACGCAGCGAAGCGAATTCCAGCGGAAAGGTGAACACGCCGGGACGCAGCGCCGCGCTGCGGTTGGCCGCCATGTTAGCCAGGCTCATTTCCTTCAGCCCATCGTGCAGCTCGTCGAAATGGGTGTCGAAGAAGCCCAGTACGTCCTGCGGCGTGCTGCGCCGGTTGTAGCGCAGCGTCGCGCCCCACACGCGTTCGCGCTCGCCGCGTTCGGCGTCGTGGAAGAAATCGGCGAAGCCGGCGATCAGGTCGGCCTTGGTGAAGATCACGTACACCGGCGCGTACACGCCCAGGCGCTCGGTCAGCTCCTGCACCCGGGTGCGCAGGCTCTTGGCCAGTTCGCTCGAGGCTTCGGGCGCGCCGCCGGCCAGCTCGGCCACGCTGACCGCGATCAGGATGCCGTTGATCGGCGCCCGCGCACGATGCTTCCTCAGCAGATCCAGGAAGCTGAACCACTCGGCGCGGTCGGCGTCGTGCACCGAGTAGCGGCCGGCGGTGTCGAGCAGGATGCCGTCGGTGGTGAAGAACCAGTCGCAGTTGCGGGTGCCGCCCACGCCCTGCACCGCCTTGCTGCCCGGGATCGGAAAGGTCAGGCCCGAATGCTTGATGGCGCTGCTCTTGCCGGCCGCCGGGTTCCCGATGATCATGTACCACGGCAGTTCGTACAGGGCCGCCGCACCGCGCGTCAGGCCCAGCTTGGAGGTCTTGATGGTGTTGATCGCTTCCAGCATGCCCTTGCGCAGCACGGCGGCGTCGTTGCGCACGGCTTGCGCCTCGTCGCTGTCGGGCGCCGAAGGCGCGATCGCCTCGCTCAACGCGGCGGCGGCACGTCGGTGCCTGCGCGCCCGCAGCAGCCACCAGACGCCCCAGCCGACCAGCAGGACCAGGCCGGCCAGCACGGCCCACAGGGCAGCGATGTCGAGGGTGTCCGCCCCCAGGAACAGGAAGGCTGCGAATGCGAGCAGGCCGAGGATGGCCAGCACACGGCGATGGGTGAGGAACTGCCAGAGTCTGGACATAGGGGTTCGCTCGGAAAGTTGGTGAAGGCCAGAGACCATACTGGCACTATTTCCGGCGGGATTATTGAGGTGAAGCAATGGCATACCGGCAAGTATGCCCTTGTGCCGAGCGCGCTCAGCGCCGCATCACCCCGCGCAGGCGCAGTTCGGTGTGGCCAAAATCCATCATGGTCCAGCGCCCGCCCCAAGTCAGGCCCAGCGATTCGGCAACTTCTCCATACAATTGATAGCCGCGCATGGCCCACGGATCTTTTTCCGAGATCACCAGCTTGCCCTCGCGCCAGAACGCGCAGTCGGCCGCCAGCCCGTACTGGTGCCAGCTCTGGAAGGCACGGGCATTCGTCACCGTCGACCCCATCTGTGCCAGGGCATCCTGGCGCGCCGGGCTGCGGTAACCTTCGAGCAGCGCCATCTCGTAGCCATACTTTTCCTTCATGATCTTGAAGGCGAGCAGCAGCCGCTGGCTGTATTCCGGATGTAGCAAGCCCCAGTTGCGGCTGGCGTTGACCAGCATCGGCCGCACCAATTCGACTTCGCGGGTGCTGAAAGCGATCGGCGGCAGCGCGGCCGGCGGCACCAGCTGCTCGCCTTTCAACAGCGCGGCAACCTGGGCGTCGACCACGGTCTCGACCGGCTCGTAGCCGGGCAGCATGTCGGGCTTGCGCAGCAACAGCGCCACCAGCGTCGGGATCAGGATCAGCGGGGCGCCGATCGCGCAGAAGGCCCAGTGGCGGCGCAGCAGCTTGCGCCAGTTGCGCAGCTGGCCACGGGTACCGGACCAGCCGGCGCTGGCGGCGGCCGTGCCCGCATGCTGGAGCGTACCGGCACGCCACAGCAGCCGCCGTTGCAACGTCCCCAGCAGTTGCAGCAGGGACGCACGCCCAGCCGGGAACACGAGCAGCCAGATCAGGCTGCATGCAAGGCAAAAGTACAACAATGCGATGAATATCAGCATCGGTTTCTCCGGTTTGTTTCTAATTAGAAGCAACCTGCAAATCTTAGGAGTAACACGGTGCGCCCTACAGATGAAAATCAAACCGGCTCCAGGCGTCCCAACCTGATGTCGTCGTCGCGCCGCGGTGGCGCCGAGATCAATATCCTGGCCATGCTCGACCGCCAGGCGCGCAAGCCGGGACCGTTTGCCTGGCTGCCGCGGGCGGCCTGGTATGGCAGCGGCGGCATGCTGGCCTGCGCCCTGGTCGGCGCGGTGGCGTGGCTGGTGCATGACCAGTCCGGCAGCGGCTTCGAAGGCCGGGTGCCGGCCGGCCCGCCCGTGGTGCCTCTAGAGATCGTGTCCGAGACGGTGCCGAACCCGGCATTGCAGGTGGATCCACCGCGCACGCATGGCGCCACCGTGGTCGACGTCGCCGCGGCGGCTGCCGATGAGGGTGCCGATGCGGCTGCCGATGCGGGTGCCGATGTGGCATCGGCGGCACAACCGGCGCCGCCCGGTGCCCGTGTGATGGACGATCCGCAGCAGGAAACACAGGCGCTGGCGGCCGTCACGCCGGCGTCGGCACCGCCGCAAGCACCCGTGCCCGTGCACCCCGACGCGCCGGTCGTGGTCGCGGTCAGCGCCGCGGTCACGCGCCCGCCGCATCACGCGTCGCAGCGGGTGCCGCCCAAGGCCGCGCCGGTCTCACGCAGTGTCCTTGCCGAGACCCGCCAGCCGGCATCCCCACACGCCCGCCTCACTGCGCCCACGGCGCGGAAAGCCAAGCCGGCATCGGCAGCGGTCGATACCGACGTCGCCCTGATCTCGGCGATTATCCAGCACGTCAACCAGCGCGGCGAGGCGAAGGATGGCACCACAAAGATGCCAAACCGGCCATAAAGCAAGGCTAACCCAGCTATAAAAACCACGAACGTAGCGTAAAAGCGGCAAAAAGGTTGGGTAAGCCGCTGCCACGCCGCTATACTGTACAAGTGTACAGTTGGCGGCGGCGATGATCAGGGTTCTGGAAAACGAGTTTTATTACCTGGATAACTTCCAGCGCGTGCTGGACTGGATTGCCGAGCGCTATGCCGACCTGCTCGACAGCGACGAGCAGGACTTCATCGCCCGCTTTCCCGCCCTGCCGCAGGCGGCGCGCGCCCTGTTCGTGCGCATGGTGATGCGCAAGGGCCACCTGTTCCGCG
>JAKOOD010000672.1 GCA_022701635.1 Burkholderiaceae bacterium
CGTTTTCCTTGATGCCGTCGTAGATGCCTTCCAGGTCGTCGCTGATGGTGGTCAGGTAGCACGACGACAGCTGCGAGCGGCGGGTGCCCGAGTTGAACAGGGTCGGGGTCGAGCTCATGAAGTCGAAGCTCGACAGCAGGTGGTAGAACTCGATCGCGCGCGCTTCGCGGTTTTCCTCGCGCAGGGACAGGCCCATGGCGACGCGCATGTAGAACGCCTGCGGCATCTCGATGCGGGTTTCGCGGATGTGCAGGAAATAGCGGTCGTACAGGGTCTGCAGGCCGATGTAGCCGAACTGCAGGTCGCGGTCGGCGACGATGGCCTTGGCCAGCTTCTGCAGGTCGAACTTGCCCAGCTCTTCGTCGAGCAGCTCGGCGGCGATGCCCTTGGCGATGTATTGCGGGAAGTAGGTGACGTATTCCGCCGCGGCGCCGGCTTGCGGCACTTCGTGGCCGAACACTTCCTTGCGGATGGTGTGCAGCAGGATGCGTGCGGTGACCTGGCTGTAGGCCGGGTCTTTTTCCATCAGTGCGCGGGCCGCCAGGATGGCCGACTTGTGCAGCTCTTCGACCGGCACGCCGTCGTACAGGTTCTTGACGGTTTCGGCCAGGATGGCGTCGGCGTCGACGTGCTTTTCGAGGCCGGCGCAGGCGGCGTTGATCAGGCTCGCCACTTCGTTCATGTCCAGCGCGCGGCGCACGCCGCCGTCGACCACGGTAAATTGCTGCACAGCGACCTGGGCACCGCCCGACGCTTCCTTGGCGGCGCGGCGCTCGTCCATGCGCTTGGCACGGTACAGCACGTATTCGCGCGCGACGTCATGCTCGCCCGAGCGCATCAGCGACAATTCCACCTGGTCCTGCACGTCTTCGATATGGAAGGTGCCGCCGTTCGGCTGGCGGCGCACCAGTGCGCCGACCGCGTTGGTGGTCAGCTCGCCGACCAGCGCGCGGATGCGTGCCGATTCACGGCCGCTCTCGCCGTTCACGGCGAGGAAGGCCTTGGTCAGCGCAACCTCGATCTTGTTCGGCTCGAACGGCACCACGGCGCCGTTGCGGCGGATGATGCGGTAATCGCCCTTGGCGACCAGCTCGGCGGCACTGCTGCCGGCCGTCGTCGCGACGTTGGGATGGATGGAAATGGCCGAAGATGTTTGCATTGGGGCTCCCGATGCCAACCCATTAATGTTGGCAACCTAGTAACTTTTTGAGAATGGTGAACGGGGACGCATGATTGGAAAACGCTCGTTGCGCCCCTGCTCCTACTGTTCTGCTTGCTGGCGCCGACCACTAGATCTAGTGATGGACCGGCGTTAGAACCTAATTGTAGTCGATATTAAGCGAGCTCATGGGATTTGCTCGGCGGATTTTTTTGTAGTGCCGAGCTTGACATTTGTTAAAGCCCGATCAATCAAGCCTCCGCCCGATAGCAAGCACTAACATCCCGTTTCGAGGGCGTAGCGTGGTGCGCGTCATGCACCAGCCATGCCCGGGACCGCTCGAATGCTGCAATGGCGAAAAGACAACAGTAGCTGCCTAACGCATGAGCACGATCAAGGTTCCGGTGCGTTGATGTTCAGTTTTTGCATCTGGTAACGCAGCTGGCGCACGCTGATGCCGAGCAGGCTGGCGGCCTGGGTGCGGTTGAACTGGGTCTGGGTCAACGCGCGCAGGATGATATCGCGCTCGACCTGGTTCAGGTAATCGGGCAGGTTGCTGGGCAGTTCGCCGGCGCCGCGCGCGGCCGCCGGTTCCGGTGCCGCAGGCGCCGGCTGGACCGCTGCAGCAGGCGCCAGCGCCAGTTCCACGGCCGCTGTCCCGGTAGCCGGAGCAACAGCGGCCGGCGGCGGCGCAGCAGGCGCGGACGGCGCCGCCTCCCCCACGCGCGCACCCTTCAGCAGCAGGTCGCCGGCCTCGATCACGCCATCGTCGGCAAACGCCAGCGCCCGTTCCAGCACGTTTTCCAGCTCGCGCACGTTGCCGGGGAAGGCATAACCCTGCAGCGCCGCCAGCACGCCCTCCCCCAGGCGTGCGCCGCCGGGACCCGCCAGCCGCGCCAGTACCGCATCGACCAGCAAGGGCAGGTCGTCGAGGCGCTCGCGCAGCGGCGGCAGCGTCAGTTCGATCACGTTCAGGCGGTAGAACAGGTCCTGGCGAAACTGGCCGTTCTCGACCAGCCTGGCAAGATCCTTGTGGGTGGCGCTGATGATGCGCACGTCGACCGCTTCCTCGGCGGTGGCGCCGATCTTGCGCACGCGCCGCTCCTGGATCGCGCGCAGCAGCTTCACCTGCATCGCCAGCGGCAGGTCGGCCACCTCGTCCAGCATCAGGGTGCCGCCGTTGGCAGCCTGGAAGAAGCCGTCGCGCTCGTCGCTGGCGCCGGTGAAGGCACCCTTGCGGTAGCCGAAGAACTCGGCTTCCATCAGTGCTTCCGGGATCGCGCCGCAGTTCACCGCCACGAAGGGTTTGCTTGCGCGCGCGCTCTGGGCGTGGATCTCGCGCGCGGCCAGCTCCTTGCCGCTGCCCGACTCGCCGTTGATGGCGATCGGCGCCTGCGAACGCGCCAGGCGCCCGATCTGGGCGCGCAGCGCCCCCATCGCCTGCGACTGGCCGATCAGGCGTGAATTTTCCTGTGCCATGCCCTGCCCGCCGCCATCCCCGGCCTGCGCGGCGGCCTTGCCGCCGCCGCCGCCGCCGCCGGACAGCTTCAGGGCCGAACGCACCATCGTGCGCAGGTCGTCCAGCACCACCGGCTTGGACACATAGTCGAAGGCGCCCGCCTTCAGCGCCACCACCGCGTTCTCGGCGCTGCCGTAGGCGGTGATCACGGCGATCGGCGTGCTGCGGTAACTGGCCGCCACTTCGCGCACCAGCTCCAGCCCGAGTCCGTCCGGCAGGCGCATGTCGGTCAGCACCAGCGCATACGTGGTCGCGCCCAGCAGCGAACGCGCTTCGCGCACGGTGGCGGCGCTGTCCACGTCCAGGCCCATCTTGAGCAAGGTGATCTCGAGCAGTTCGCGGAGATCCGCCTCGTCGTCGACCACCAAAATCCGCGGTGCACTCATGCTTTTTTCCCAGACTCTCTAATATATATACGGCGGTCTACGCGGACGCCCCGAAGGTGATCACGAAGCGGCCGCCCGGCGCGCCGCCGGCACTGTCGTCGGCCCGGTATTCGTAGTCGAGCATGGCGCCGTTGTTCAGGCACAGCTCTCGCGCCAGGTACAGGCCCAGGCCGGTCCCCTTGCTGGACGTAGTATAGAAGGGCTCGAACAGGTGGGCACGCACTTCCGGGGTGATGCCGGGGCCGTCGTCCTGCACGTGCAGCTCGACCCGTCCGGTGGCATCGAGCACCGGGAACACCCGGATGCTGGCCGCGGCGCCGCTGGCATAGCGGATGGCATTGCCGAGCAGGTTGACCAGCACTTCGCGCAGGTGCAGGCTGTCGAAGCGCACGCTCCTGCCGCCGCTGTCGCCTGTGCCGGCCGCGCCGATCCAGACCATGTCTTCGGCCAGCTGTTGGGTTTCCGTGAATTCGGCGCGCAGCTCGGCCAGGAAGGCATCCAGGGCCACCGGCGTGCCGTTCGGCTGCACCTTGCGCGACAGTTTCAGGATATCCTCGACCATGCGGTTCACGCGCACCACGTTGTCGTTGACGATGCGCAGCAGGCGCGTCTCGGCCGGCCCGTGCAGGTCTTCGGCCAGCAGCGAGGTCGCGTGGCCGATCGCCGACAGCGGATTCCTGACCTCGTGCGCGATGCTGGCCGTGAGCCGGCCCATCGACGCCAGCTTCAGCTGCTGCGCCTGGTTTTCGATGGCGCTGACGTCGCGCATGAAGATCACGCTGCGCTCGACCGCGCCGTCGGCGCTGCTGTCCGGCGTACCGACGCTGGCGAAGCGCAGCTTCAGGTGCACCGGCTGGTCGAGGCGGCCGCGTACCGCGCCGTCCAGTTCGTGCCAGCGCTTGATGGTCACGAAATCGGGCGGCGCCATGCCGTCCGCGCCGCCATCGGCGAGCCAGGCCTCGAAGCTGTGCGCCACCGGTTCCAGCGCCGCCACGTCGGCCAGGCGAAAGCCGGTCTGGCCCTCCCCTTCACCGGTATCGAGCTCGAGGCCGAGCATGCGGCGCGCCGCCGGATTGCCGGCAAACACGAAGCCGTCGCGCCCCAGCACCAGGATGCCGTCGTCGACGTCGTCGACCACGATGCGGTAGATCGCCTGCTGGATGCGCAGGTCGGCGCCGCGCTGCGCGGCCAGCTCTTCCTGGCGGATCAGCTTGGCGGCCAGCCGGTTCACCACCAGCACCAGCGCGAAAAAGGCGGCGCCGCTCATCCCGGCCTGCATCAGCGGCGGATCGTTGAAACGCAGGATCTGCCAGACGCTGTCGCCGAGCACGAACAGGGTCGCCAGCGCCGCCGAGAACAGCGCCATCAGCAGCGGCGCCAGGATCGCGGCGCCGGCCAGCGGGAACAGGTACAGCAGCCCGAAGCCGCTGGCCATGCCGCCGGCGGCCAGGTAGAGCAGCGAGATGAAGCCGAGGTCGGCCAGCACCTGGGCGCCCAGCTGCAGCAGGAAGCGGCGCCGGCGGAAGCGCGCCAGCCAGGCGAACAGCAATGCGCCGGCAACATAGATGACGCAGGTCTCGCCATAGCCGCTGCCGGCCAGGCGCGCGCGCCCGACGTCGAAGCTGAGGTACAGCAGCAGCACCACCGTGATCACGATGCGGGTCACGGTGAAGGTCTGCAGCGAGCGCCAGAAGGTCGCCCGCGATCCGGCGGAGATGGTCGGCCAGCGCGCCATGCAGCCGCTTAGCCGGCCTTGTGCAGGGACGTCTGGTGCGCGTGCGCCGGACTGCAATAGTCGCGCCCGTCCACCCGCACCGCTTCCGACGCCGGGAAATACACGCCGCAGGCGGCGCAGCAAGACATGCGCTCGGTGCCGGGGACACGCCGCGCGTCCTGTGGCTGTCCCTGGTTACGGTTGGGGGCGCTTCCTGGAGCAAAACCTTCCCGGTACGGCGCCATCATCGCGCGCACCTTGCTGCGCACGGCCCAGATCACCAGGATGGCGACTGCGATCCAGACGATCAGTCGCATCATATGAACCCCCTGTGTAAAACGACTTCAAAGACAAAGCGGCTGCCGACGTAGGCCAGCGCCAGCGTGGCGAAGCCGGCCAGCGTGAAGCGCAGCGCGGTCTTGCCGCGCCAGCCGCGCCAGCGGCGCCCGACCAGCAGCGACGCGAACAGCAGCCAGGACAGCAGCGCGAACACGTTCTTGTGGTCCCAGCGCAGCGCCTTGCCGAACAGCTGTTCGGAAAACACGATCCCGGACAGCACGGTCAGGCTGAGCAGGATGAAACCGATCGAGATCATCCGGAACAGCAGCTTTTCCATGGTCAGCAGGGCCGGCAGCTGGTCGATGGCGCCGCCCAGGAAACCGGGCTTGGCGCTGCCGGTGTGCAGGCGCGCCTCCTGCAGCGCCATCAGCACCGCGTGGAAGGCGGCGATGGTGAGCGTGCTGTAGGCCATCACGGCGACCACGACGTGCCAGACGGCGGGCGACTCGGCCTGCACCGGCATCAGCGTGCCGGGGAACAGCGGCGGCAGCACCGCGGCCACCGCCGCGAACGGCATCACCATGCGGCGCAGGCCGTCCAGCGCGAAATTGCGGTTCTCGAGCCAGTAGGCGGCGACCGAGACCCACAGCGCCGCCGACAGCATGAAAGCGAAGCCGACGCGCAGGGTGCCGTTCGCCACCGTGTCCGGCAGCAGCGCCGCGCCGTGCAGCGTCCAGGCCACGGCGGTCACGCCCGAAATGGCCGCGCCCTGCTTCGACGGCAGCAGGGCGCATACCGCGTACAGGATGGCAGCGGCAATGAATAAGGTGGTTTGCATAGGGGCGAGTCTACACCATCCCGGCAGCGGGGGGATGGGTTGCCAGAAGGGAAAGCTAGTCGATGGCGGCGCTTCGGATCTCCGCCTCATGGTGCCGCTGCTGCTCCTCCATCACCAGCTGCCCCAGCTCGCGCTTGAGCGCATTGAATTCGGGCGCGCTCGGGTCGCGCATGCGCGGCAGCTCGACCAGCAGGTCGCGCTTGACCGTGCCCGGCCGGTAGGTCATCACCACGATGCGGTCGGCCAGGTAGATCGCTTCCTCGATGCTGTGGGTGACGAAGATCACGGTCTTCTTCAGCTCGGCCCACAGGCGCAGCAGCTCGTCCTGCAGGTTGCGCCGGGTCAGCGCATCCAGCGCGCCGAAGGGTTCGTCCATCAGCATGATCGGCGAATCCAGCGCCAGCACGCGCGCGATGGCGACCCGCTGGCGCATGCCGCCCGACAGGTCCTTCGGATAGCGTTTCGCGAAGTCTTCCAGCGACAGCAGGCGCAGCAGGCCGGCCACGCGGTCGCTGATGCGGCCCCGTGCCATGCCCTTGATCTCGAGCCCGAAGCCGACGTTCTGTTCCACCGTCATCCACGGGAACAGCGCATATTCCTGGAACACCATGCCGCGCTCGGGGCCCGGCCCGGCCACCGGCACGCCGTCGGCCAGGATGCTGCCGCTGGTCGGCGGCGCGAAGCCGGCGATCGCGTTCAGCAGCGTCGACTTGCCGCAGCCGGAGGGGCCGAGCAGGCACACGAACTGGCCGCGCGGGACGGCCAGGCTGATGTCCTGCAGCGCCACCATCCGGCGGCCCTCGCTGTCGAACACCTTGCCGACCCGGTCGACGACGATGTGAGCGTTCATGTCAGTGCTCCAGGCCGCGGTGCCAGCGCAGCAGGTAGTTGTTCAGTTTATTCATCCCGGCGTCGATCGCCAGGCCCAGGAGGCCGATCGTGATCATCCCGGCGATGATCTTGTCGGACCAGAAGTACTCGCGCGCTTCAAGGATGCGGAAACCGAGGCCGTTGTTCACCGCGATCATCTCGGACACGATCACCACGATGAAGGCGGTGCCGATGCCGATCCGCATGCCGGTCAGGATGTAGGGCACGGCCGCCGGCAGGATCACGCGCAGGAACAGGGTCGGGCCGCCGGCCCCGAGGTTGCGGGCGGCGCGCAGGTAGATGCCGTCGACCTGGCGCACCCCGGCGATGGTGTTCATCAGCACCGGGAAGAAGGCGCCGAGCGCGATCAGGAAGATCGCCGGCGGGTTGCCGAGCCCGAACCACAGGATCGACAGCGGGATGTAGGCGATCGGCGGGATCGGCCGCAGCAGCTGCACCAGGGGATTCATCCAGGCGTGGACGATGCGGCTGGCGCCCATGGCGAGGCCGAGTGGCAGCGCCAGCCCGGCGCCGACCGCGAAGCCGACCACCACCCGGTACAGGCTGCCGAGCGAATCGTGGATCAATTCACCGGAAAACAGCCACGCCAGGCGCCCGCTGCCTGCATTGCCGGCGCTGTAGGCGGCGAAGTCCTGCAGCGGCAGCAGGTAGGCCACCCACTTGCGCCACACCTGCAGCGGCGACGGCAGGATGTTCTCGTTGACCCATCCCTGCACCGCCACCCACTGCCAGATCGCGATCGCGGCAAGCGGCACCACCAGGCCGACCGCGATGTCGTTTCGATTACGTTGTTTCATGTCGATCTCCCGTAGGGTGGGCTCCCCGAGCCCACGCGGACGTTCGCGTGACGCCGGCGTTCGCGTGGGCACAGGGTGCCCACCCTACATCTATGGAATTATTTGACGTTCAGGCTTTTCTTGGCGGCGTCCAGCAGGTCGGTCTTGACCCACTCCCTGGCCTGCGGCGGCCTGGCCATGCGTCCGACCCCGGTGGCGGCCATGATGTCGGTGGTGACCTGGATGTGCTGCGGCGTGATGTCGTAGGTGAACATCGAGTTGCCGATCGCGTCCTGGTAGTCGTCCTGCGTGATCTGGCCCTTGAACACGGTCTCGCGCACGTATTTCTCGGCCAGCGCCGGGTCGCGCAGGAAGATCGAGGTGGCCTGCACGAAGCAGCGCATGAACTTCTCGGCCACCGGGCGGTGCGTGGTGTAGAACTTCTCGGTCATCACCATGGTGCGGACCGGCTCCCCGATCGGCGTGTCGTAGGGCTTGATCACCTCGACCCCGAAGCCCTTGTTGATCGCCTGCGAGGACTGGGGTTCGGACTGCATCATGGCGTCGATGTTCTTGCCCAGCAG
>JAKOOD010000688.1 GCA_022701635.1 Burkholderiaceae bacterium
CTGCTGGCGCTGGCGTTGCCGGCCGGGGTGCTGAACCTGCCCGCCGTCGGCGGCCTGGTGGTCCTGGTCCTGGCCGAAAAAATGTTGCCAAGCGGACATCTCCCGGCCTGTGCCACGGGCCTCGGACTGGTTGCTTGGGGTACCGCCCTGTTGTTTCCCTGACAGTTTTAAGAGAGGGCGCTATGTTAAAATGCCGGGGATTACGCTTAATCCTTTAAGGGACTTTTAACATGGCTGGACACAGCAAATGGGCCAATATCAAGCATAAGAAGGCCGCCACCGACGCTAAGCGCGGCAAGATCTGGACCCGACTCATCAAGGAAATCACCGTCGCCGCACGCATGGGCGGCGGCGACATGAACACCAACCCGCGCCTGCGCCTCGCCGTCGAAAAGGCTGCGGATGCGAACATGCCGAAGGATAACGTCACGCGCGCGATCCAGCGCGGCTCGGGCGGCCTGGAAGGCGTGAACTACGAGGAAATCCGCTACGAAGGCTACGGCATAGGCGGCGCGGCGATCATCGTCGACTGCATGACCGACAACCGCGTGCGCACCGTGGCCGAAGTCCGCCACGCGTTCAGCAAGTTCGGCGGCAACATGGGCACCGAGGGGTCGGTGTCCTTCATGTTCAAGCACGTCGGCCAGTTCCTGTTTGCCCCGGGCGTGCAAGAAGACACGCTGATGGATGCCGCACTGGAAGCCGGCGCCGACGACGTGATCGCCGACGACGAAGGCGGTTTCGAAGTGCTGTGCGACCCGAACGCCTTTGCCGGCGTCAAGGAAGCGCTGGAAGCGGCCGGCTTCAAGGCCGATTCGGCCGAAGTCATCATGAAGCCCGACACCGAGACCGAGTTCACCGGCGAAGACGCCATCAAGATGCAGAAACTGCTCGACGCCCTGGAAAACCTGGACGACGTGCAGGAAGTGTATACCAACGCGGTCATCGAAGAATAAGCTGCCCATTCAAGTAAAGCGCCCATGAAAATCCTGGTAGTCGGCTCTGGCGGCCGTGAACACGCCCTGGCCTGGAAACTGGCCCAATCCGATCGCGTGCAGATGGTCTACGTCGCGCCCGGCAACGGTGGCACCGCGCGCGATCCGCGCCTGGTGAACATCGACATGACCGATCCGGCCGCGCTGGCCGACTTCGTCGTCGCCGAGCACATCGCCCTGACCCTGGTCGGTCCGGAAGTGCCGCTGGCGGCCGGCATCGTCAACCTGTTCCGCGCGCGCGGCCTCAAGATCTTCGGCCCGACGCGCGAAGCGGCGCAGCTGGAAAGTTCGAAGGACTTTGCCAAGGCCTTCATGCAGCGCCACGGCATCCCGACCGCGAAGTACCAGACCTTCGCCGACGCCGCCCAGGCCCACGCCTACATCGACGCCAACGGTGCGCCGATCGTGATCAAGGCCGACGGCCTGGCCGCCGGCAAGGGCGTGGTGGTCGCCATGTCGCTCGAAGAAGCGCACCAGGCGGTCGACGACATGCTGTCCGACAACCGCTTCGGCGACGCCGGCGCCCGCATCGTGATCGAGGAATTCCTGGCCGGCGAGGAAGCCAGCTTCATCGTCATGTGCGACGGCAAGAGTGTGTTAGCACTGGCCACCTCGCAAGACCACAAGCGCCTGAAGGACCACGACCAGGGTCCGAACACCGGCGGCATGGGCGCCTACTCGCCGGCACCGATCGTGACCCCGTCGATGCATGCGCGCGTGATGCGCGAGATCATCAACCCGACCATCCAGGGCATGGCCCGCGACGGCATCCCCTTCACCGGCTTCCTGTATGCCGGCCTGATGATCGACGCCGCCGGCACGCCGAAGACGCTGGAATTCAACTGCCGCATGGGCGATCCGGAAACCCAGCCGATCATGGCGCGCCTGAAGAGCGATTTCGTCACCGTGCTCGAGCACGCCTGCAACGGCACGCTCGACGTGGTCGAACTCGAATGGGACCGCCGTACCGCGGTGGGCGTGGTGATGGCCGCCGGCGGCTACCCGGACAACCCGCAAAAAGGCGACGTCATCGACGGCATCCCGCCGGAAACCCCGGAATGCATCACCTTCCACGCCGGCACCCAGCTGGTGAACGGCGCCCTGCACACCGCGGGCGGGCGCGTGCTGTGCGTGGTGGGCCTGGGCGACAGCGTCAAGATGGCGCAGAAGCAGGCTTACGACACCGTCGACAAGATCCACTTCAATGGGGCGCAGTACCGCCGCGACATTGGGTGGCGTGGGGTGAAGCAGTCCTGACGAACTGCTGCCCCGGTTCCCGAAAAGCGGAACACTTGCCGGAAGGCGGTGTTCCGCTGTTGTTTTGGGGATGATAATAGTGCGCGTCGCCAGCAAACAGACCACCCTCAACTACCGTCATTCCCGCGAAAGCGGGAATCCATACTGAGCCACTAAGTCGTGATGTCGGCATATAAGTCGCGCCACCGAGGATTACTCTCCTGAATTAGCGCAACTTTCCACGACCGGTCCCATTTCTTGATCTGTTTTTCGCGGCGAATCGCTTCCGTGATCTCCGAATGAACCTCATACCAGACCAGATCCTTGATGCCGTAGCGCTTCGTAAAGCCTTCAGCCAGGCCTTCGCGGTGTTGCCAGATGCGCTTGACCAGATCGCTTGTCACGCCAATGTACAAAGTCCCGTTGAGGCCGCTCGCCAGGATATATACATAACTTGCTTTCTCCATGCCCGACTCCGAAATGTTTGAGGTGGCATGGTCGGGCGAAGTGTTCGATATGCTACTGAGGTGTCGCAATGAAAGATGCGCTGCTGGTCGGCGCACTCAGCATGGATTCCCGCTTTCGCGGGAATGACGGAGTAAAAGCAGGAATGACGGAGTGAAAGTAGAAATGATGGATTGAAAGCAGGAATGACGGAACGGTTGCATCAGTGTACAATCCCCGTTCATTTTTTCGTTCCCATCCCATTCCCACATGTCCACCCCCAACCCTGCCGCCGTCAAGGCCTGGCTGCTCGACCTGCAGGCGCGCATCGTGCACGCGCTCGAAGACGTCGATGGCAAGCCCTTCCTGCGCGACACCTGGGAACGTGCCGAGGGTGGTGGCGGTGTGTCGCGCCTGATCGAGGAAGGCAATGTGTTCGAACGCGGCGGCGTGAATTTCTCGCATGTGCGCGGGGCCAGCCTGCCGCCGTCGGCGATGGCGGCGCGGCCGGAGCTGGCCGGACGCGCGTGGGAAGCGATGGGTGTGTCGCTGGTGCTGCACCCGCGCAATCCGTATGCGCCGACCGTGCACATGAACGTGCGCTTTTTCGAGGCCACGGCGGAAGGCAAGGAGCCGGTGTGGTGGTTCGGCGGCGGCATGGACCTGACGCCGTATTACGGCAACCTCGAGGATGCGCGCCATTTCCACCAGGTCTGCCACGATGCGGTGGCGCCCTTCGGCAGCGAACTGCATCCGCGCTTCAAGCGCTGGTGCGACGATTATTTCTACCTGAAGCACCGCAAGGAAGCGCGCGGCGTCGGCGGCATCTTCTTCGACGATTTCAACGAGCTCGGCTTCGATGCGTCGTATGCGCTGATGCAGAGGGTCGGCAACGGTTTGCTCGATGCCTACCTGCCGATCGTCAAGGCGCGCAAGGACCAGGCCTACGGCGAGCGCGAACGCGACTTCCAGGCCTACCGGCGCGGCCGCTACGTCGAGTTCAACCTGGTGTGGGACCGCGGCACCCTGTTCGGCCTGCAATCCGGCGGCCGCACCGAAGCGATCCTGATGTCGATGCCGCCGATCGTCAAATGGCGCTACGACTGGCATCCGCAACCGGGCAGCGCGGAAGCGGCCCTGTACAGCGATTTCCTGCCGCACCGGGACTGGCTGCTCGGTGACGGACAGCGTGACTGACAACGTGACGACTTGCGTTGCTTTGCTGGGCGGCAGTTTTGACCCGGTACACCATGGCCACATCGCACTGGCCGAACTATGCGCGCAACTGCTGCACCCCGACGAACTGCGCATCATGCCGGCCGGCCAGCCGTGGCAGAAAGCCGGGCTGCAGGCCAGCGATGCCGACCGTGTCGCGATGTTGCAGCTGGCGCTGCAGGCGGGCAGCTTTGCGCCCGGCGTGAAGGTCGGGATCGATACCCGCGAGATCGACCGCAAGACCCCGACTTATACCGTCGAGACCCTGCGCGAATTGCGTGCCGAACTGGGGCCGGATGCCTCGCTCGTGTTCGTGATGGGTGCCGACCAGCTGCAGAAGCTGGACACCTGGCGCGACTGGCACAGCCTGTTCGACCTGGCCAACTTCTTGGTGGCGGCCCGTCCCGGCTACAGCCTCGAGGAAGCCGGCCTGGCCCCTGCCGTGGCGGCCGAACTGGCGCAGCGCAAGAGCACGCCGGACGACGTGCGTGCCGGCGCTGCCGGACGGGTCTGCCTGGCCCATACGCTGGCGGTCGATATTTCGGCGACCGAGGTGCGCCAGGCATTACAAAACAGCGTCAAATCCGGCACGGTGAACGAGGAAAATGCGGCCGCCAAGGCTGGCGCATGCCTCGCACCGCAAGTGCTAGACTATATTCAACAACATAACTTATACAAGAGCTAATGGATATCAAGAAACTGCAAACGCTCGTCGTCGACGCCCTCGAAGACGTCAAGGGCCAGGACATCGTCCTGTTCGACACGACCCACCTGACCAGCCTGTTCGACCGTATCGCGGTCGTGTCCGGCACGTCGAATCGCCAGACCAAGGCGCTGGCCGCCTCGGTGCGCGACAAGGTCAAGGCAGCAGGCGGCGATGTGGTTGGCCTGGAAGGCGAGGACACGGGTGAATGGGTGCTGGTCGACCTGGGCGACATGATCGTCCACATCATGCAGCCGGCCATCCGCCAGTACTACCGCCTGGAAGAAATCTGGGGCGAGAAGCCTGTCAAGCTGGGCGCCGCCAAGCGCAAGTCGAGCGCCGAAGCGCAGGAAGCCGACGCCGCACCGAAGACCAAGTCGAAGCACCTGGCCGCGACCCAGGAACAGCCGGAAGTCAAGCCGGTACGCGAGCGCAAGCCTGCCGCCAAGAAAACGACCGACGCCGCCGCCAAGAAACCGGCCGCCAAGAAGATCCCGACCGGCGCCACCGTGAAAGTCGCCGTGCCGAAAGCCGCCGCCGCCGATGCCGCCGCCGCCAAGGCCGCCAAAGCCGCGACCACCAAGCGCCTGGCCAAGGCCGCCGCGCCGGCAGCCGATGCGGCACCGGTGAAGAAGGTCATCCGCCGCGCCGTCAAGAAAGTCGCCGAATAAGCCTTCTGCCTTTTGCGTAATTAATCGATGCAGTTGATCATTGCCGCGGTCGGCCACAAGATGCCGGCCTGGATCGAGACCGGGTTGGCCGAGTACGTCAAGCGCATGCCGCCCGAGCTGCGCATTTCGCTCAAGGAAATCAAGCCGGTCGAGCGTTCGGGCAGCAAGACCGCAACCACCGCCATGGCGCTCGAACGCGAGCGCATCGAAGCCGTGCTGCCGAAGGGCGTGCGCATCATCGCCCTCGACGAGCGCGGCAAGGACCTGACCAGCGTCGGCCTGTCCCAGCAGCTGGAAGCCTGGCAGCAGGACGGGCGCGACGTCGCCTTCTTGATCGGCGGGGCCGACGGCCTCGATCCCGAACTGAAGGCGCGCGCCGATGGATTGATTCGCATTTCCAGCATGACCCTGCCTCACGGTATCGTGCGGGTGATGCTCGCGGAACAGCTTTATCGTGCGTGGTCGATTACCCAGAACCACCCCTGCCACCGCGTCTAGGGCGCCATGAAAATGCACATGGCGTTGTTGCGGCTTCCGCGGTTGCAGCGCGATTTTGTGCAACGCACTGCCTCCGTCGCCGCGCCCAGCCATGCGCATTTTTATGGCGCCCTCTGATTACTAGAAGAAGATGAGACCGCTCGACAAGAAAATCTACCTCGCTTCGAAAAGCCCGCGCCGCCGCGAACTGCTGCGCCAGGTCGGCATCGATTTCGAACTGCTGAGCCTGCGCTCCGACCCGGGCCGCGGCGTCGACGTCAGCGAGGACGTGCACGCGAGCGAGCCGGCGCTGCCGTACGTGGAACGGGTCGCGCGCGAAAAAGGCGCGTTCGCCTGGAAGGTGCTGCACCTGCGCCGCATGCCGCTGCGCCCGGTGCTGTCGGCCGACACCACCGTCACCATCGACGGCGAGATCCTGGGCAAGCCGGAAAGCCCGAACGAGGCGATCGCGATGCTGGAGCGGCTGTCGGGCCGCACCCATCAGGTGCTGACCTCGGTCGCGCTGCACTATACCGACGTGACCGAGCAGATCACGCAGGTGTCCGACGTGCGTTTCGCCAAGCTGACCCCGGACATGATCAAGGCCTACTGCGCGACCTCGGAGCCCTACGACAAGGCGGGCGCCTACGGCATCCAGGGGCTGGCGGCGCTGTTCATCGAGCATATCGAGGGCAGCCATTCGGGCATCATGGGTTTGCCGGTGTTCGAGACGGCGCAGTTGTTGCAGAAGGCAGGCATCAAGGTTCTGTGAGGCCACACGGTCCCCGTGTATGATGGCACCCTGAACAATAAATGCACGGCCTTGGCTCATGACTGAAGACATCCTGATCAATATCACCCCACAGGAAACACGCGTCGCGCTGGTGGTACAGGGAGCCGTGCAGGAACTGCACATCGAGCGCACGCTCAC
>JAKOOD010000689.1 GCA_022701635.1 Burkholderiaceae bacterium
CCGCGATCGCATGGTCGCGGCAGAATTCGAGCACGTCCTGCTTGCCGAGTTCCGAGTGGTCGCCGCCGCGGCCCTTGGCGATGTCGTGGAACAGCGCGGCCACGTACAGCAGCCAGCGGTCGCGGAAGTTGGCGATCAGCTGGCTGCAGAACGGGTATTCGTGCGCGTGTTCGGTCATGGTGAAGCGCCGCATGTTGCGCACCACCATCATGATGTGCTGGTCCACGGTATACACGTGGAACAGGTCGTGCTGCATCTGGCCGATGATGCGCCGGAAGTTGGGCAGGTAGCGGCCCAGGATGCCCATGTCGTTCATGCGGCGCAGCGCGTGCACCAGGCCGGACGGCGCCTGCAGCACGCGCAGGAACAGCGCGCGGTTGGCCGGCTCGGCACGGAAGGCGTCGTCGATCAGCGTGCGCGCATGCCACAGCGCGCGCATGGTGCGCGCCGTCATGCCCTTGATGTCGGGCCGCTCGGTCATCACCACGAAGATCTCGAGCACCGCCGACGGGTGCGACTCGAAGGTGTCGTCGTGGGCGATGTCGATGAAGCCGCCGACCTCGTTGAAGCGCGGGTTGACCGGCACCGGGATCAGGGGCGTCGGGAACAGCTGGGCTTCGATGTTCTGCAGCAGGATCGTGTTCAGCTGGGTGACCGTCTTGGCGGCCCAGTAGTAGCGCTGCATCAGGTATTCGCTGGCGCGGCGCGCCTCCAGGCCTTCGCCGGTCGAGCTCAGGCCGAAGGTCTCGGCGATCGCGGTCTGGACGTCGAACACCAGGCGGTCTTCGCGGCGCCGGGTCTGCAGGTGCAGGCGCACGCGGATGTCCTTGAACGCGTATTCCTTTTCCATCAGCTGGCGTGCTTCCTCGCGCGTGATCAGGCCGCGCATCGCCAGCTGGCCCCAGGAACTGGCCAGGCCGGCCGCCTTGGCCACCCACAGGATCACCTGCAGGTCGCGCAGCGCGCCCGGGCTTTCCTTGACGTTCGGCTCCAGGCTGAAGGGCGTGAATTCGTACTTGGCGTGGCGCAGCCGCATCTCGGCGGTCTTGGCGTGGAAGAAGGCCTGCGGGTCCATCGCGGCGTCGTAGTGGCGCTGCAGTTCCTCGAACAGGGGTTCGCTGCCGCATACCAGGCGCGCCTCCAGCAGGCTGGTCTGCACGGTGATGTCGGCCTTCGATTCGGTCATGCACTCGTCGACGGTGCGGATGCTGTGGCCGATTTCCAGGCCGAGGTCCCACAGCAGCTGCACGAACTGCTCGAGCCGGGCCTGGGTGATGGCGTCGGCCGGCTGGCCCAGCAGGATCAGGAGGTCGACGTCGGAATGGGGAAACAGTTCGCCGCGGCCGTAGCCGCCGACGCCGACCAGCGCCGTGTTGGCCGGCAGGCCGGCCGCGTGCCAGGCGTCGGCTAGCACGCCGTCGACGCTCTGGCGCAGCGCGCGCAGCAGCTTCTCGGGTTTGCCGTCTTCATTGAAGGCGGCGATGACGAGCTGGCGCTCGGACTTCAGGCGCCCCTTCAGCTGGAGCGGGAGTTGCTGGACGCTGGCGTCGGCGGTGGAGGGGCTGGACATGGATGCGTGCCGGGGTCTCAGGCCGCGACCGCGTCTTGCGGGCGCACCATGGCCGGTGGCGGCGGACTGCCGGCGGAGGTGGTCAGCACTTCGTAGCCGGTCTCGGTGACCAGGATCATGTGCTCCCACTGGGCCGACAGGCTGCGGTCCTTGGTCTTGATGGTCCAGCCGTCCGGCATTTCGCGGATCTCGCGGCGGCCGGCGTTGATCATCGGCTCGATCGTGAAGATCATGCCGGCCTGGAGTTCCTCGCCGGTGCCGGGGCGGCCGTAATGCAGGACCTGCGGCTCTTCGTGGAACACCTTGCCGATGCCGTGGCCGCAGAACTCGCGTACCACGCTGTAGCCGGCGGCTTCGGCATGCTTCTGGATCGCGTAGCCGATGTCGCCCAGGCGCGCGCCCGGCTTCACCTTGTCGATGCCGATCCACATGCATTCGTAGGTGATCTCGGACAGGCGGCGCGCCAGCTTGGACGGTTCGCCGACGAAGAACATGCGGCTGTTGTCGCCGTGGTAGCCGTCCTCCGTGATGACGGTGACGTCGATGTTCAGCACATCGCCGTTCTTGAGCACCTTGTCGCCCGGGATGCCGTGGCAGATCACGTCGTTGACCGAGGTGCAGACCGCTTTCGGGAACGGGGTATAGCCCGGCGGCGCGTAGTTCAGCGGGGCCGGGATCGTGCCTTGCACGTTCACCATGTATTCGTGGCACAGGCGGTCGAGTTCGCCCGTGGTCACGCCCGGCTTCACGAACGGCGTGATGTAGTCGAGCACTTCGGCGCCGAGGCGGCCGGCAACGCGCATGCCTTCGATGTCGTCAAGGGTCTTGATGGAGATGGTCATGATGGTCTTTCTTGTCCTGCAATCGTCGATGGGGGCCATTATATATGATGCGACTGGGCCGGTCGCCGGGGCGGCCGGCGGCTTCCGGGAGACAATGCAGGCGCGGCGTGCTTGATATCGGGCACGAATCCCGCTAGAATCTCGGGTTGCTCGTATCCACATCGGGCAATGTTGTAAAAAAGCCTTTTTACAGCCTTTAATTTTTATTGAATCGCGAATGCGGCCGACAAGGGTGCCTGTTACAGGTGTACCGACCGTTATTCAAGACTTAACCCTGGAGAATCACATGTCCGTTACTATGCGCGAAATGCTGGAAGCCGGTATCCACTTCGGCCACCAGACCCGTTTCTGGAACCCGAAGATGGCACCGTTCATCTTTGGTCATCGCAACAAGATCCACATCATCAACCTGGAAAAAACCATGGCGATGTACCAGGATGCGATGAAGACCATCAAGCAGATCTCGTCCAACCGCGGCACCATCCTGATGGTCGGCACCAAGCGTCAAGCACGCGACATCATCGCCGCTGAAGCCGCACGCGCGGGCGTGCCGTACGTCGACCAGCGCTGGCTGGGCGGCATGCTGACCAACTTCAAGACCATCAAGACCTCGATCAAGCGCCTGAAGGACATGGAAGCCCAGATCGAAGACGGTTCGGTCGAGAAGATGTCGAAGAAAGAAGCGCTGATGTTCTCGCGCGAAATGGAAAAGCTGCAGAAGTCGATCGGCGGCATCAAGGACCTGGGCGGCGTGCCTGACGCGATCTTCGTCGTCGACGTCGGCTACCACAAGGGCGCCATCACCGAAGCCGGCAAGCTGGGCATCCCGGTTATCGGCATCGTCGATACCAACCACTCGCCGGAAGGCGTCACCCACGTGATCCCGGGTAATGACGACTCCTCGAAAGCAATCGCCCTGTACGCACGCGGCGTTGCCGACGCGATCCTGGAAGGTCGCGCCAGCGCCTCCAACGAGATCGTCGAGATGGTCAAGTCGAGCGAGTCGAGCGACGACTTCGTCGAAGTCTCCGAGCAGGCTTAAGGAAAAGCGGGCTGCGGCTCGCCTTACCGACTAAGGGGGCGCCAAGCGCCCCTTTTTTTAAGCAGAATACGCGGTGGTGAAGCAAATGCACCCCGCATCCGTATCTAGCACGTCAATATTAGGAGAAAACAACATGGCAGCAATTACTGCAGCGATGGTTGGCGAACTGCGCGCCAAGACCGACGCCCCGATGATGGAATGCAAGAAAGCACTGACCGAAGCCGAAGGCGACATGGCGCGTGCCGAAGAGATCCTGCGCGTCAAGCTGGGCGGCAAGGCGTCGAAAGCCGCTGCCCGCGTGACCGCCGAAGGCGTCGTGGCCGCCTACGTGGCCGGCAACATCGGCGCGCTGGTCGAAGTGAACAGCGAAACCGACTTCGTTGCCAAGAACGACGACTTCCTGGCCCTGTGCAACCTGGCTGCCAAGCTGGTCGCCGAGAACAACCCGGCCGACGTCGCCGCCCTGGCTGCACTGCCGGCCGACGGCAAGACCTTCGACGACGTGCGTACGGCACTGATCGGCAAAATCGGCGAGAATATGACCGTGCGCCGCTTCCAGCGTTTCGAAACCACCGGCAAGCTGGCTTCGTACCTGCACGGCACCCGTATCGGCGTGATCGTCGACTACGACGGCGCCGACGAGCAAGTCGGTAAAGACGTCGCCATGCACATCGCCGCCATGAAGCCGGTGTCGCTGTCGTCGGAGCAAGTGCCGGCCGAACTGATCGAAAAAGAGCGTTCGGTTGCTCAGCTGAAAGCCCAGGAAGACGCGGATGCCGCGACTGCCGCCGGCAAGCAGCCGCAATCGGCCGAGATCGTCGCCAAGCGTATCGACGGTTCGGTGCAGAAGTACCTGAAGGAAGTGTCGCTGCTGAACCAGGCGTTCGTGAAGAACGACAAGCAAAGCGTCGAAGCCATGCTGAAGGCCGCCAACACCTCGATCAAGTCGTTCACCATGTACGTGGTCGGCGAAGGCATCGAGAAGAAGGTCGACGACTTCGCAGCGGAAGTCGCAGCCCAGATGGCTGCAGTAAAACAGTAATAAAAAGTAAGACACGACGGGCCGAAAGGCCCGTTTTTGTAACATGACGCGTTTGTAATGTCGCCGCACCCTCCGCATGGGTGACCCTCGTGCGCGCAACACCGAATTCGAAATATCTTTCTCTAGGAGCCCCATTCATGACAAAACCAGCCTACCAACGAGTCCTCCTCAAACTGTCTGGCGAAGCGCTGATGGGCGACGACCAGTTCGGCATCAACCGCGCCACCATCGAACGCATGGTCGCCGACGTGGCCGAAGTGCAGAAACTGGGCGTGGAACTGGCGGTAGTGATTGGCGGCGGTAACATCTTCCGTGGCGTGGCCCCGGGTGCGCAGGGCATGGACCGCGCGACCGCGGACTACATGGGCATGCTGGCCACCGTCATGAATGCGCTGGCCCTGGCCGACGCCATGCGCCAGCAAGGCATCACCGCGCGCGTGATGTCGGCGATCGGCATCGAGCAGGTGGTCGAGCCCTACGTGCGCCCGAAGGCCTTGCAGTACCTCGAGGAAGGCAAGGTCGTGGTGTTCGCGGCCGGTACCGGCAACCCGTTCTTCACCACCGATACCGCCGCCGCGCTGCGCGGCGCCGAGATCTCGGCCGAGATCGTGCTGAAGGCAACCAAGGTCGACGGCGTATATACTGCCGATCCGAAGAAGGACGCCAACGCGACCCGCTACGAGTCGATCTCCTTCGACGAGGCGATCACCAAGCAGCTGCAGGTGATGGACGCGACCGCGTTCGCCCTGTGCCGCGACCAGAAGCTCCCGATCAAGGTGTTTTCGATCGTCAAGCCCGGCGCGCTCAAGCGCGTGATCATGGGCGAAGACGAGGGTACACTGGTACACGTTTAAAAATAATATTGTTATTGCATCAAGGAGAGCAGCATGTCCGTCGCTGACGTAAAGAAAACCGCCCAGGACAAGATGGCGAAGTCCATCGACACCCTCAAGGCCGACCTGGCCAAGGTCCGCACCGGCCGCGCCCACACCGGCATCCTCGACCACGTGACGGTCGATTACTACGGTTCGCCGACCGCGCTGCCGATGGTGGCCAACCTGACCCTGATCGATGCCCGTACCATCGGCGTCACGCCCTACGAGAAGAAAATGCTGAACGCCATCGAAAAGGCGATCCGCGACTCCGACCTGGGCTTGAATCCGTCGACCTTCGGCGAAATGGTGCGCGTGCCGACCCCGGCCCTGACCGAAGAGCGCCGCAAGGAAATGGTCAAGCTGGTCAAGTCGGAAGCCGAAGACGGCAAGATCGCCGTGCGCAACGTGCGCCGCGATGCCAACGAGCAGCTCAAGAAGCTGGTCAAGGACAAGGCCATCTCGGAAGACGACGAGCGCCGCGCGTCGGAAGACGTCCAGAAGCTGACCGACAAAGCCATCGCCGATATCGACAAGATGGTTGTCGAGAAAGAAAAAGAGATCATGACGGTGTAAGATGACGGGTGAGGGCGCCTGTGCCCTCCCTGTCGCGAGGCGGACCGGCCAGGATAGCCTGGTCGGTCCGTTCACTATTGGGGCCGTTCTCGCTTCTGTTTTGCTTGCAGCCCATTTTTATCGCCGTGTTCCCTGATTTATGATTTTCAAAAGTTCGACCACCGCAGTACCTGAAGCGCCGACGGTGCCGCGCCATATCGCCATCATCATGGATGGCAATGGCCGCTGGGCAACGAAGCGGCTGCTGCCGCGTGTTGCCGGCCACGTCAAGGGCGTGGACGCCGTGCGCAAGATCGTCGAAAGCTGCGTGGACCGCGGCGTCGAGTACCTGACGCTGTTTGCATTTTCCTCGGAAAACTGGCGCCGTCCGGCCGACGAGGTGTCTTACCTGATGGGCCTGTTCGTCAGCGCGCTCGAGCGCGAAGTGGCGAAGATGCACGCGAATAACATCCGTCTGAAAGTCGTGGGCGACCTGTCGCGCTTCGATACCAAGCTGCAGGACATGATCGCCAATGCCGAGCGCCGCACCGCCGGCAACACCCGCCTGACCGTCAGCATCTGCGCCAACTACGGCGGCCGCTGGGACATTATGCAGGCCACCAGCAAGATGATCGCCGCCAATCCGGGCGTGACCGAATTCACCGAAGAGATGCTGGCGCCGCACCTGGCCATGGCCTATGCACCCGAGCCGGACTTGTTCATCCGCACCGGCGGCGAAGAGCGCATCTCCAACTTCCTGCTGTGGCAGCTGGCCTATTCCGAGCTGTACTTCACCGACGCCTTCTGGCCCGATTTTTCGCCCGCGGCGCTGGACACCGCGATCGCATCCTACCAGAGCCGCGAACGCCGCTTCGGCCGCACCGGCGAGCAAGTTTCCAACAACGCCAAGACAAGCTGATGCTGAAAACCCGCGTCGTCACCGCCGTCGTCCTGCTGGCCATTTTGTTGCCAGTACTCTATTTCAACAATTTCACGGCGTTCGCGCTGGTGGCGACCGTGTTCTTCGGCGCCGCAATCTGGGAATGTTTCCGCCTGTTTAATCCGGGCACCCAGAACGCGCACATCATCGCCGTGATCTGGACCGTGGCCTTCGGCATCGCGCTACAGTTCGGCAAGCTCAACACGGCCGTGTGGGCCGCGCTCAGCCTGGCGCTGTGGATCGCGCGCTTCGTGCCGTCGCTGAAGACCGGGCTGCCCGCGCTGGGCACGCCCGCCAACACGCTGCTGAGCCTGGTCTACGGCTTCGCCGTGGTCGGCTGCTTCGCGTCCATCGTCGACCTGTTCTCGCATTCGCCGTGGTACCTGCTGTCGGTGATGGCGATCGTCTGGGTGGCCGACATCGGCGCCTACTTCGCCGGCAAGGCCTTCGGCAAGCGCAAGCTGGCGCCGACCATCTCGCCGGGCAAGTCGTGGGAAGGCGCGATCGGCGGCGGCATCGCGGTCCTGGCGATCGCGTCGCTGACCGTCGCCTTCGGCGGTCCGGCGTTGGCCGACACCTTCGCGGTGCGCGTCCAGCATGCCTTCGGCTGGCCGGCCTTGATCGCGATCCTGGTGCTGATGACGGCCGCCAGCGTGGTCGGCGACCTGTTCGAGTCCCAGCTCAAGCGCCGCGCCCAGATGAAGGACAGCAGCAACCTGCTGCCCGGCCACGGCGGCGTGCTCGACCGTATCGATGCCCTGATCCCGGTCTTGCCGCTCGCAGCCCTGATCGGCTCGCGGCTGTAATCGTCCGCTTCGACATGGACGCGGCATCAAGGCGGCTTCAGGTTTTTGCAACTTCGGTGCAAAATCCATGTCTGTGCAGTCTGGCCGATCTTTTCTGCCGCGTCCTCTAATGGAAATCCCCATGCAACGCATCACCATCCTAGGCGCCACCGGCTCGATCGGCGTCTCGACCCTGGACGTGCTCGCGCGTCATCCCGAGACCTACCGCGTGGTCGCCCTCAGCGCCCATGGCCGCGTCGACGAACTGGCGGCCCAGTGCCGCCGCTTCCGTCCGCAGCGCGCGGTGGTCGGCTCGGCGCAGGCGGCGGCGCGCCTGCGCGAACTGCTGGCCGACCTGGCCATCGACGTCGACCATGGCGAACAGGCGCTGTGCGAGATCGCGTCCAGTGCCGACACCGATACCGTGATGGCCGCCATCGTCGGCGCCGCCGGCCTGGCGCCGACCCTGGCCGCCGCGCGCGCCGGCAAGAAGGTCCTGCTGGCCAACAAGGAAGCGCTGGTGATGTCCGGCCAGCTGTTCATGGACGCGGTGCGCGAGCACAACGCGACCCTGCTGCCGATCGACAGCGAGCACAATGCTATCTTCCAGTCGTTGCCGGCCCACTATGCGCGCGATCTCGACGCTGCCGGCGTCTCGAAGATCCTGCTGACCGCATCCGGCGGCCCCTTCCTGCAGCGCGCGGTCGAGACGCTGGAGGATGTGACGCCGGAAGAAGCGTGCAAGCATCCGAACTGGTCGATGGGACGCAAGATCTCGGTCGACTCGGCCACCATGATGAACAAGGGCCTGGAAGTGATCGAAGCCCACTGGCTGTTCGGCGCCCCGGCCGATCGCATCGAGGTGCTGATCCATCCGCAGAGCGTGATCCATTCGATGGTGTCGTATGCCGACGGTTCGGTGTTGGCGCAGCTGGGCAACCCGGACATGCGTACCCCGATCGCGCACGCGCTGGCCTATCCGGCGCGCATCGTGTCCGGCGTGGCGCCGCTCGACCTCACCGCCTGGTCGGCGCTGCAGTTCCACCAGCCCGATTTCGCGCGCTTCCCCTGCCTGGCACTGGCTTTCGACGCCTTGCGCGCCGGCGGCACCGCGCCGGCCCTGCTGAATGCGGCAAACGAGGTGGCGGTGCAGGCTTTCCTGGACCGTCGCATCGGCTTCCGCGACATCGACCGCGTGGTGCGTCGCGTGATGGACGATAATCCGCACGGTGCCGCCTCCAGCATCGAGGCCGTGATGGCCCAGGATGCGCGCGCGCGCGCGGCCGCCGAGGCGATCGTTGGCGCGCATTGAGGCGCGCATTGCTACGCGTGTTGATTCATTTGAGGGAGTAGGGCAATGAATGTCATTCAGATGGCGCTGGCCTTCGTGCTGGCGCTCGGCCCCCTGGTCATCTTCCATGAGCTGGGCCACTACATGGTGGCGCGCCTATGCGGGGTCAAGGTGCTGCGCTTCTCGATCGGCATGGGCCGGGTCGTGTGGTCGCGCCGCTTCGGGCCGGACCAGACGGAATGGGCGGTGTCGGCGCTGCCGATCGGCGGCTACGTCAAGATGCTCGACAGGCGCGACCCGACCACGGGGCCGATCCTTGACGCCGACCGGGCGCGCGAGTTCACCGGCCAGAACGTGTGGAAGCGCATCGCCATCGTCGCCGCCGGCCCGCTCGCCAACTTCCTGCTGGCGATCGTCGTCATCGCCGGGCTGTACATGCACGGCAAGGACGAACCGGGCACGCGCCTGGGCGCGATGGCGACCGACAGCGTGGCCTACGTGGCCGGCATCCGTGGCGGCGACGCCGTCACCGCCGTCAACGGCCGTCCCGTGCGCACCTGGACCGAGCTGCGCTGGGAAGTCATCCGCGCCGCCATGGACAAGCGCGAAGCCGACCTGACGCTGCGCGGCGCCCGCGGCGACAGCTACCGCGCGGTGCTGCCGGCCGCACGCGTCGCCGCGCTCGACGTCGACAGCGACGTGATGACGCTACTGGGCATGCCGATGTGGCGCCCGCGTCCCTCGATCGACCAGGTGCTGCCGGACGGTCCCGGCGCGCGCGCCGGCCTGCGCAAGGGCGACGTGCTGGTGGCGGTCGACGGCAAGCCGCTGGCCGACTTCGTCGACTTCAAGCGCGCCATCGGCGCCGCCCCCGGTCGCGCCGTGCAGCTCGACGTCGAGCGTGGCGGCCAGCCGCTGCGCGTGGTCCTGAGCCCGGAGCGCGACGCGCGCAGCGGCGAAGGCCTGGCGCGCGTGATGCTGGCCCAGTCGCCCGAGATGGTGACCGTGCGCGCCGGCCTGTTCGACGCGCTGGGACGCGGCGTGCGGCGCACCTGGGAGACCGCGACGCTGACGCTCAAGATGATCGGCAAGATGATTGTCGGCGAAGCGTCCTTAAAGAATGTAACAGGCCCGATCACCATCGCCAAGGTCGCGAACCAGGCCGCGAGCTACGGCG
>JAKOOD010000333.1 GCA_022701635.1 Burkholderiaceae bacterium
TCCTGATTGCCGGACGGCCGCTGAACGAACCGATCGCCCAGTACGGGCCGTTCGTGATGAATACGCAGGCGGAGGTGTTCCAGGCGGTGGAGGATTTTCGGGCTGGGCGGTTTGCGGCTTGATGCCACAAACAGATTTCGTTAGCGTATAAACGTCGTCCCCGCGAAGGCGGGGACCCAAGTTCTGCTCGCACTGCGGTGTCTCAGGCAACTTGGATTCCCTCCTTCGCGGGAACGACGTTCAAGGGATCGCGCGTTTCGATTCGGCTACACTAGCGGTATTCGCTTCTCCGAACCGCACCATGCCCCTGCTCGACACCCTCTCCAACCTGCTCTCCCGCGCCAGCCGCGCGCTCGGCCTGGAGTCGCTCGACGCCTTTCCTCCCGGGCACCAGTATGCGCGCACGCGCTGGGACAAGGCCTGGTTCGACATCCCGTCCGACCTGAAGCCGGACGCCATCGAACGCACCATCTGCGAGGCCATCGCCAACACCCCGGCCGCCTTTGCCCACATCGAACACCCGACGCCGCGCATGCAGCGCACCCTGCTGGGCATCATCCACGCACGCCTGCGCCGCGGCGGCGGTGCCGGCGCCAACCCCACCGACCTGGTCGGGATGCTGCTCGACGCCTACGCCAGTCCCACCACCCCGGAAGCCCTGCCCGGCCTGCGCGCCGCGATCGCGTCCACCGACGGCTACGACCCGTCGATGCGGGTGGCCCACCTGACCGCCTTCCTGTCGGACATGCCGGCCGCCTTCGACGTCATCGACGACCGGATCATCGAAGCGCGCTGAGCGCAAATTCGTCCCAGCTCGCGTATTGACCAAGCTACCAATCTTGCACGTGTCGTTATCTTTATTGCAAGCATGCAAAGGTAGTTGATGTCTCCTAGTAACTACGCTAGGTCCACAAAACATTGTTAGAAAGTAAATTGGAGAAATATTTCCAATTAGAATCTAATTATGTCTTCTCAACTAGGCGGCCAGCTCCTGGCCTTGACAGGCCTGCGGTATTTTGCCGCGGCATCGGTGGTGGCATTCCATTTTTCAAAATCGGGCAATGCCTGGGTTCGAGCCCTCGTCGATCATGGTGGCTTCGGCGTGGTGATCTTTTTCGTTCTCTCCGGTTTTATTCTGGTCTATAGCTATGACATCGGCGCGGGGAAATTTCGCGGCACCAGGCCGGCATTCTGGGCTGCTCGCGTGGCGCGTCTCTATCCCACTTATGTCGTCGGAATGATGTTGATGGCCCCGGTTGTGTTGATGCGGTCAACCGAGCCGGCATGGCAGCAACTGGCCAGCGGCATTTTGTCTCTTGCGTTGATCCAGTCATGGTTTAATTCGCTTGGTACCGCTTGGGGAATATGGAACCCGCCAGGATGGTCCTTGTCTGCCGAGGCGTTCTTTTACCTGCTTTTCCCCGCCGTTTGTGTAAGGCTGTCGAAGCTGTCGACAATCCGGTTGGTGATGTTTGCCGGCATATGCTGCGGCATCGGTGCGCTCTCGGTATTCACCCAGACGATAGTCGAGCTTGCTGCTGGGGATCTATGGGGTTACATACCGCTGATCCGGCTTCCCGAATTTCTGATCGGGGTGGCCGCTGGGCTGATATGGAAGCGCCGCGACACCCGGACGTTCGACCGCTCAGCATCCTGGATAACGACGTTGTCGGCCGCGGCTCTCATCCTCCTCATGTTGCTCCCGCTCGATGACCGCTGGTATGCGAGAGCGACCTTCGCGCCATTGGTCGCGCTGTTTATCTGTGCGCTTGCATGCGGACAGGGGCCGATCGCAAAGATCCTCGCTTGCGAGCCATTGGTCAAGTTGGGGAAGGCCAGCTTTTCGGTCTACATTCTGCACTGGCCGGTGTGGATGATTCTCGATCAGGTGTTCGGTTCCTCATCGTTTGCCGTCAGTCAGCCGAACCTCTACTTTGGCTTGTATTTCATCTTTACCACAGCTCTGGCATGCCTCTGCTTCAAGTACATCGAGGAACCAATGAACCGAGCACTGCGCGAGAAATTCATCAACTCGTCCTCGGCCGCACGCTACCCGGCCACCATTATTCCGCAACATGAAAGCGCCACCCTGACCTGAGGTAGATGGCACCGGAGCACTGATTGACCGCTGTCGGCGAACAGGGCGCCGACAGCGGTCATAAAGGATTGACGAGCGGCGGCGGCGGCGCACGCCGATTGGCCTGTACCAGGCGCGTGTGCAACGTCATGCACGGCGTTTCCACCAAGCGGTACAGCAACCGGCCGGCCAGTAGCGAGGCTGCCAGCGACAGCGCGATCGTGGTCGGGTCTTCTAGGCCGTAGCCGATCCAGGCTAGGTAGACCGCGGTCATTCCGCACACCCGCTCGTGTACCAGACAGACCGCGTACGACTACAGCGCCAGGCTGGCCGCGCCCGGCACGCGCATGCGGTCCAGCAACGATCCCGGCGCCAGTGCCGCCAGGATCAGCAGCGAGACACCGAGCGCCAGCAGCGGAAAGCCGAATACGATCACGCCGAGGCCGTAATGGTCGAGCAGGAAC
>JAKOOD010000013.1 GCA_022701635.1 Burkholderiaceae bacterium
GTGCACCTGCTGCGCGACCAGGCCGACGTGCTGGTCAGCATCGTGCGCGATGCCGTGGCGCGGGTCGACACCACCGAAGACCAGTTGCTGGCCGGGCGCCTGACGCGCAAGCGCGAAGACCTGGGCGCGCTGCGGCGGGTGCTGGTGCGCCTGCAGCGCCTGCTGGCGCCGGAACCGGCGGCGCTGTTCCGGCTGCTGCAGCGGCCGCCCGCCTGGGTCGCGCCCGAGGACCGCCAGGACCTGCGCCAGTCGACCGAGGAATTCACGGTGGTGCTGAGCGACCTCGCCGCGCTGCAGGAGCGCATCAAGCTGCTGCAGGAAGAGATCGCGGCCCAGGTCAATGAAGACAACAACCGCAGCCTGTTCCTGCTGACCATCGTCACCGTGATGGCGTTGCCGATCAACCTGATCGCCGGCCTGCTCGGCATGAACGTCGGCGGCATGCCGCTGGCGCAGCATGCGCACGGCTTCTGGATCGTGCTCGGCTTTACCGCCGCCTTCACCGCGGCGGTGGCCTGGCTGCTGCTGCGGCTGCAACGGCCGCGCTGAGGCGCCGCACCGCACTGCGGCGTCACGTTGCGGTCACAATCCCGCTCTATAGTTGGCCCGATATGATTAACACGGAGTCAACTTTCATGCCCACCCCTGCCACCGCCCATGCCATGAACTGTCCGGGCGCGCGGCTGTCCACAGTACGCAACCGGATTGCTCCCTTTTCGACACCGTTCTGACTGCCGGGACCCGCCATGAAAGAATTCGACCGCAACGACGACATCCTCCAGCGCGTCCAGCGCGACGCCCTGGACAGCTACGACGAAGAGCTCGAACTCGAGCTCGACGACCGCGCCCTCGATCCGGACACGCTGCTGCCGCAACTGGAAGCCAGCGATGCCGAGCGCGATGCGCGCCAGCGCTATTTCCGCGAACTGTTCCGCCTGCAGGCCGAGCTGGTCAAGCTGCAGGACTGGGTCGTGCAGACCGGCCACAAGGTGGTGATCCTGTTCGAGGGCCGCGACGCCGCCGGCAAGGGCGGCGTCATCAAGCGCATCGTGCAGCGCCTGAACCCGCGCGTGTGCCGGGTGGCGGCGCTGACGGCACCGAACGACCGCGAACGCACGCAATGGTATTTCCAGCGCTACGTGCCGCACTTGCCGGCCGCCGGCGAAATCGTCCTGTTCGACCGCAGCTGGTACAACCGCGCCGGGGTCGAGCGCGTGATGGGGTTCTGCAGCGACGACCAGTACGAGGAATTCTTCCAGACCGTGCCGGAATTCGAGCGCATGCTGGTGCGTTCGGGGATCCAGCTGATCAAGTACTGGTTCTCGATTTCCGACGAAGAGCAGAACGCGCGCTTCCTCAGCCGCATCCACGATCCGCTCAAGCAGTGGAAGCTGAGCCCGATGGACCTGGAATCGCGCCGGCGCTGGGAGGAATACACCAGGGCCAAGGAAATCATGCTGGAGCGGACCCACATCCCGGAAGCGAAATGGTGGGTGGTGCAGGCGGTCGACAAGAAAACGGCGCGGCTGAACTGCATCCACCACCTGCTGCAGCAGATGCCCTACGTCGAGATCGAGCGCGCCGAGATCCACCTGCCGCAGCGCGAATACCACGAGGACTACGTGCGGCGGCCGGTGCCGCCGGAGATCATCGTGCCGGAAATCTACTGACCGAGAACCCTCCCCCACCCCGAAAGGATCCGCACCCATGAAACGACCGATGCATCCCTGCCTGCTGCCGCTCGCCGTCCTGGCGCTGTTTTCCGGCGCCGCGCAGGCCACGCCGACGCTGACCGGCGACCGTCCCCTGGTGATTTCCCATCGCGGCGCCAGCGGCTACCTGCCGGAAGAGTCGATCCAGGCCTACCAGCTGGCGATGCGCATGGGCGCCGACTACATCGAGGGCGACGTCTACCTGACCGCGGACAACAAGGCGGTGATGCTGCACGACGGCACCCTGAACGCCACCACCAACGTCGTGGCCTACGCGGCGACGCATCCGGACATCGCCGCCCTGCGCTCGGCCAACGGCAGCTACGACGTCACCAAGTTCACGCTGGCGCAGCTGCGCCAGCTGTCGGTGACCTGCCGTAACGCCACCGGCTACTGCACCGACAAGACCTATTTCGATGCCGGCCAGTCGTACAGCTTCGCCTCGTACGGCGACTTCCTCGACCTCGCCTACAACAACTACCTGGCTACCGGCATCGCCATCGGCGTCTTCCCGGAAGCCAAGCAGGGCGGCCTGGCCGTGGCGGAAGCGATCCTGGCCGGCCTGACCGATACCAAATACAACGGTTACTTCACCACTGCCGGCCGCGCACTGACGCAGTCGTTCGACGCCACCCAGGTGAGCTACCTGAACGCCAATTCCGCCATTCCGGTCAGCTACCTCGGCGCCTGCCCGACCACCGCCGCGGCCGCGGCCCAGGTGGCCGCCGTCGCCGACGGCATCGGCCCCTCGACCGGCCAGCTCAGCGCCGCCTGCGTGAACGCCGCCCACGGCGCCGGCCTCAGCGTGATCCCGTACACCTACCTGAACAATCCGTCGACCTACGCCAGCGCCTACAACCTCGGCGTGGACGGCGTCTTCACGAATTTCCCGGACATCGCCGCCAGCGTGCGCGACCAGGTGTTCGGGCCGGAGACGCCGGTGCCCGAGCCGCACTCGGTGGCGCTGCTCGGCCTCGGTCTGGCCGGCCTCGGCGTGTTCCGCAAGCGCCGCCAGGCGCGATGACGTGAAGTGAACCTCAGGCCGCCAGCGGCCTTCTCTTGAGCGTCGACACGATGGTGTCGATGCTGGCCGGTTTCGCCAGGTGCGCGTTGAAGCCGGCGGCGCGGGTGCGCGCCCGGGTGGCCGCTTCGCCATGGGAAGACAGCGCCACCAGGTAGGGGGCGTGACCGGTGGCGCGCACGGCGGCGGCGACGTCGAAGCCGTCGATGTTCAGCATGGCGAGGTCGAGCAGCAGCGCGTCGGGACGGAATTCGGGCACCAGCTGCAGCGCTTCGGCGCCGCCGTAGGCGGGGCGCGCCTGGATGCCGTGCAGGCCGAGGGCCTCGGTGAGAAAGTCGGCGACGTCGCAGTCATCGTCGACGACGAGCACGCGGGGAGAGGAAGTAGGCATGGCCGGGGTCCGGTAAGGGGCGTCGCTGGGCGACGGTTACACGGCGTTTGCTGGGCCGAGGTGACATGGCGGGCGATGTGGCCGGCCAGGCCGCCATCCTACCACGCGCGGCCTCACGCGTGCAGCACGTCGACGAAGCGGCCGAGCGGCATGGGCCGGTGGAACAGGTAGCCCTGCATCGCCGTACAGCCATGGGCGCGCAGGTAGCGCGCCTGCACCTCGGTCTCGACGCCTTCGGCCACCAGGTGCAGCCGCAGTCCGCGCGAGATCGAGATGATTGCCAGCACCACCGGGTAGTGGCCGTTCTCGTCGTGGATCTCCTGGACGAAGGACTGGTCGATCTTGATGGTGTGGACCGGGAAGCGGTGCAGGTAGGCCAGCGACGAATAGCCGGTGCCGAAGTCGTCGATCGCCACCGATACGCCGAGCTGCCCCAGCTTGTTCAGCTGCTCGATGGCGCGCTGCGGGTTGCGGATGCAGATGTTTTCGGTGATCTCGACTTCGATGGCGCCGGGCGCGACGCCGTGGTTCAGCATCGCGTCGTGCATCTTGTCGAAGAAATCGCCGCGGTCGAGGTATTGCGGCGACACGTTCAGCGACAGCTTCAGCTGGCCGCCGCCGATATGGGTCCAGGCCGGCATGTCGCGGCACAGCGCGCCGATCATCCAGTCCGAGATCGGCAGCATCAGGCCGCTCTCCTCGGCGAAGGGCAGGAATTCGCCGGGCGAGACCACGCCGCGCAGCGGGTGGTTCCAGCGCATCAACGCCTCGGCGCCGATGATGCGGCCGCTGGCGGCATCGATCTGCGGCTGGTAGTACATCTCCAGCTCGTCGTTCTCGAGCGCCTTGCGCAAGCCCTGTTCGAGCGCGATCTTCTGGTGCGCCGCATCCTGCATCGCCGGGTCGTAGAAGGCGTGGCCGTTCTTGCCCCGTCCTTTGACCTGGTACATGGCGATGTCGGCATGGCGCAACAGCTCGTCGATGGTCTCGCCGTGCGCCGGATAGACCGCGATGCCGATCGAGGCCGAGATATGGACTTCATTGCCGTCCAGGTCGAAGGGATGGTGCAGGCGCTCCAGGAACTTGGCGGCGACGATGCGCGCATCCTCGCGGTCGCGCAGCTCGGGCAGCACGAGGGTGAATTCGTCGCCGCCCTGGCGCGCCAGCGTGTCGCCCTGGCGCAGGCATTCCTTCAGGCGCGCGGCGGCCTGCTGCAGCAATTCGTCGCCTTTCACGTGGCCGAGGGTATCGTTGACCAGCTTGAAGCGGTCCAGGTCGACGAACATCACCGCCAGTTCGGCGCGCTTGCGCCGGGCCTGGTGCAGCGCCAGGCCGAGGCGGTCCTTGAACAGGGTGCGGTTCGGCAGGCCGGTCAGGATGTCGTGGTAGGCCTGGTGGTAGATCACCTCTTCGGCACGCTTGCGGCTGCTGACGTCGCGCGCGATGCCGTAGGTGCCGATGAAGGACGATGCGCCCGGCGCCTGGTCCGGCAGGTGCATGCCGACCGCGTTCAGCGAAATCGTCATCGCCGTGGTGTTGAAGGCGTGCGCATGGCGGGTGCCGGCGCGGCATTCGAGGCGCAGCTCGACGTTGCGCGCGGCGCGTTCGCCGGCGCGCCGCTCGGCGAACACGTGGCGCGCGCGTTCCAGGTCGTCCTCGTGCACCAGCACCGCGTAGTGTTGGCCGATCAGTTCGCGCCGCGTGTAGCCGAGCAGCTGGCAGGCGCGGTCGTTGACGAAGGTGAAGCGGCCTTCATGGTCGAGCGTGTAGATGATGTCCGGCGACGAGTCGACCAGGTAGCGGTACATCTTTTCCGAGTTTTCCAGCTGCCGGGCGATCAGGCGGTTGCCCTGCTCCAGGCGGCGCTGCTGCAGCGCGTTGGCGACCGTCTGCAGCAGTTCCTCGCGGCTGTAGGGCTTGCGCAGGTAGTCGTGGGCGCCGCGCTTGAGGGCGCCGATCGCCGCCTCGATCTCGACCATGCCGCTGATGACGATCACGCCGGCGTCGATCCCCTGCTGGTTGATGAAGTCCATGACCTGGTTGCCGCCGACGTCCGGCAGGCGCAGGTCGAGCAGCACCAGGTCGAAGCGTTCACGCGCCAGCAGCGCGAGGGCCTCGCCGCCGCTGGCGACGCAGGTCAGGTGGTAGCCGCGCCCGTGCAGCAGCTGGCCGAGCGAGCGCAAGGCACGCGCTTCGTCGTCGACCACCAGCAGCCGTGACGGCTTGCCATCGGTAGCGGCCAGCGGCTCACTGAAGACGGGCACGCCGGCGGGGAAGTTCAAGGGACCGGGGCTGACGTCGGTATGGGACCCTGGCAATTGCTGATGGCGCTTTGACATCCTGGGGGCAATGAAGTAGTTGCCGTGGGTATGAGAAGGCACTAATCATATCGGCATCATTCCTCAAAAACAATAATTTCCACCGGCTTTCGTGTCCCGCAAGTCATCTTTTTGCAATGGGCAGCGCTGTCGACTGTGACAGCGCCCTGTACATACGGGTTTGCACACCTGCTCAGCACGCAAACGGAATTGATACACATTTGTCAAAAACTTGGTGACAATTACCTATCGGCAATTTATGATTCTTCAAATTCATCAATTTTCCTATCGGCGTGGGGCAGAAGTTCCCCCTCATCATCATCATGGCCAACGTTAACGACATCGCCGCCTGGCGGGAACGGACCTTTACCTCCCTGCTCGCGGTGGTACTCGTCGTGGGCGCTCTCTCGACCGTCGCGATCTTGCCGCTGCTGGTATCCCAGGGCATGTGGAGCGTCGGCATTGCCGATACGGTCGCGCTGGTCTGGATCTTCGCCGTCTGGCGGCTCAAGAAGCTGTCGTATACAACGCGCGTGCTGCATTTCCTGACCGTGGTGTACCTGCTGTCCGTGGTCCTGATGCTGACCGTCGGCGCGGCCAGCCTGAGCTACCTGCTGGGACCGCCGCTGATCGCGTCCATCCTGCTGGGGATGCGGCCGGCGATGCTGGCGGTCGTGCTCGGCGCCGCCTCGCTGGTCGCGCTCGGCGCCGACGGCCATATCATGCTGCAAGTGCCCGGCTGGGAACATGATCCGCTCAAGGCATCCCTGGTCGCGGCCCTGAACTACGGCACCGTCGGCGCGATGCTGGTCCTGACCAGCAGCACCCTGCTGAAGGGCCTGGCGAGCTCGCTGTCCGACCTCGAGCTGACCTCGGCCGCGGTCTCGCGCCTGAACGACCTGGTGCTGATCGCCAAGGCGGCCGATGCCCAGCAGGCGCCGCAGCCGATCACCTTCGCCAACGACGCCTTCCTGCGCCGCACCGGCTACACGCGCGAGGAAATCGTCGGCCACAGCCTGCACGTGCTGCAGGGCCCGGAGACCGATCCCGCGGTCCTCAAGCGCCTGTTCGAGGCGCTGATCGCCGGCCAGCCCTGCAACGCCGAGCTGGTCTGTTATACGCGGTCCGGCGAGACCTTCTGGGTCGAGCTCGAGGCGATGCCGTTCTCGCGCGCCGGCGAGCCGACCAGCCACTGGGTCGTGGTCGGGCGCGACATCACCGAACGCCGCATGGCGGCCGACGCGATCCACCGCCTGGCCTTCTACGACGTGCTGACCGGGCTGCCGAACCGGCGCCTGCTGATGGAGCGCCTCGACGCGGTGGTCGAGCAGGCCCGCGCCGGCAACGGGCTGGGCGCGGTGCTGTATCTCGACCTCGACAATTTCAAGGATATCAACGACGCCCGCGGCCACGCGGTCGGCGACGCCCTGCTCGGCCATGCCGCGGCGCGCCTGGCGCAAGCGGTGCGCGGCTGCGACACCGTGGCCCGCATCGGCGGCGACGAGTTCGTGGTGCTGGTGGAAGGGCTGGGCACGGATCCGGCGAGCGCCGCGCGGGGCGCGCTCGACCTGGCCGGCCTGGTGGGCAGCGCGCTGGCCGCGCCGCTCGACCTCGAAGGCCAGCCCTACCGCATCGGCGCCAGCGTCGGGGTGACGCTGGTGCAGCGCGGCTGCGCCAGTGCGCACGACCTGCTGCGCGAAGCCGACACCGCGATGTACCGCGCCAAGTCCGGCGGCCGCAATGGCGTGGTGCTGTTCGAGAGTGCGATGCTGGCCGAAGCCCAGCACAAGCTGACGCTGGAGCGCGACCTGGGGCAGGCCCTGGTCAACGGCGAGCTGTCGATGCACCTGCAGCTGCAGGTCGACCACGGCGGCGCGCCGGCCGGCGCCGAGCTCCTGATGCGCTGGCGCCGCGCCGACGGCAGCATGGTGCGCCCCGACATCTTCATCCCGGCGGCGGAATCGAGCGGCATCATCGTCCCGCTCGGACACTGGGTACTGCGCCAGGCCTGCGCGGCCTGGCTGGCGCTGGACCGCGCCGGGCATCCGATGCCCTTGTCGATCAACGTCAGCCCGCTGCAGTTCCGCCAGCCGGATTTCGTGCAGCAGGTGCGCGCCATCCTGCTCGAGACCGGCGCCCCGCCGGATCAGCTGATCTTCGAGGTGACCGAAGGCCTGCTGGTCGAGGACATCGCCCAGACCATCGCGCGCATGCACGAACTGAGCGCGCTCGGCATCCGCTTCTCGGTCGACGACTTCGGCACCGGCTACTCGAACCTGGCCTACCTGAAAAAGATGCCGCTGTACGAACTGAAGATCGACAAGAGCTTCATGCACGACACGCCGCACGACGAGAGCGGCACCGCGATCGTGCAGTCGATCCTGGCCATGGCCGGCCACCTCGGCCTGCGCGTGGTCGCGGAAGGCATCGAATCGGATGCCCAGGCGTGCTACCTGAAGTCACACGGCCGCCCCTACATGCAGGGCTTCCTGTATCACCGCCCGATGCCGCTCGAACAGTTGCTCGGCTGGCTGGACGATGCCGCCGGCATCGCTTCCACGCCATTCGAAATTGCCGCAGTGTAAGCATAGTCCTACATGGAATAGGACTCAGCTGAATGCCGTAAGGAAATTTCAAAGTTACTATTGGGTATTCAGTTACCGACAAAGGCAGTGCGATGCCGATCTACGTCCTCCTCGTTGGCGGCGACAACACGCTGCGCGACACCGCTGCCAGACTCATCCGTGAAGCGACGCTCAAACTGGTCGCGGTGCCCGATCCCGATACCGCCCTGAACGCCCTGGCCGGCATTCGCTTCGACGTGCTGGTCGGCGGCGCGATGGCGGACGACGCGACGTTCGAACGCTTGCTGGCCGCGGCCAGGATGCTGCAGCCGGGGCTGCAGGTCATCGACGCGCGCAAGATCGCGCTGGCACCGTCGCAGCGCCACGCCGCGGTGCGCCATCCGGTTGCCCCCCGATTGCCGGCGCTGTTGGCCTGAGCTGCCACCAACCGTAACGAGCGCCATCAATTTCGTCAGTTCTGTATATTTTCGCAATGCCAATGCAGCCCCTTCAGCTGCATGGCCTTTATCCATCCACTGCGAGACTAATAATGGCTGACAAGAAAAAA
>JAKOOD010000026.1 GCA_022701635.1 Burkholderiaceae bacterium
CGCCGGCCATGCCTTGCAGGCTGCCGCAGACATAGATGGCGGCGCCGCGTTCGATCCAGTCGAGGACCAGTGCCGCCTGTTCGCGCAGCAGGTGCTGGACGTAATGGCGATCCTTGCCGTCGGGGCCAGCGCGGTCGCGCGAAAAGGCGAGGTCGATGCGCTGCAGCCAGCCCGCATCCTGCCAGCCCAGCAGCTCTTCGCGCAGCAGGAAGTCGTGGCGGACCTGGCGTTCGCCGAACAGCAGCCAGTTGGCGTGCTCGCCAGCGTGGATGCGCGCTTTCAGCAGCGCGCGCAGGCCGGCCAGGCCGCTGCCGTTGCCGATCGCGATCAAGGGACGGCGCGCGTTGGCGCCGAGGCGGAAGCGTTCGTGCGCGCGCACGCGCAGCTGGATCGGGTCGCCGCCGTCGATGCCGGCGGCGGCGTCCTGGCATAGCCAGCCCGAGGCCGCGCCCGGGGTGCCGTCCTCCCTGCGCTGCAGGCGGACCAGCAACTCGAGCCGGCCTTCGGCCGGTAGCGAGGCGATCGAGTATTCGCGCGGGTGCGCCGGGTCGGACGGCGGGCCGACCTGGGCCAGGTCGCCGGCTTCCCAGTCGGGCAGGGCGCCGTCGGCCGGGACCAGCGACAGCCGGTACAGGGGGGCGCCGGAGCTGCCCGGATTGAGCAGCTGGCGCTCGCGGATGCGCCATTCGCCATAGGCCGGCGCCGCCCAGTCGGGGGCGTCCGCGGTGCCGGCCAGGCGGCCGACGTGGTGCTGCCACCCGGCCAGGGCGGCGGCACTGTTCTTGTCGACGTCGATGCGCTCGAACAGGCGGGTGGCGCCCTGCTTCGCCAGCCAGGCGTCGAGCGCGCGGCCGAAGCCGCAGTAATTGATGTAGTTGTCGTCGCCCAGCGCCAGCACGGCGTAGTGCAGGTGGCCGAGGTCGACCTCCCTGGCCATCAGGCGGCCGGCGAAACGCGCCGCCACGTCGGGGGCGTCGCCTTCGCCGTAGGTGCTGGCGATGAACAGGATATTGGTGGCGCCGGCCAGCGCCGCCTCGTCGAGCCTGGAGATGCAGGCGGCGCGCGCCTGCAGGCCGCCGGTGGCGAGGGTCGCGGCGGTGTGCCTGGCCAGGGTCTCGGCGTTGCCGGTCTGGCTGGCATGCACCACCAGCCAGTCGGCCGTGGCGGCGTTGCCGTCGGCGGCGCGCTGCGCGTACCAGGTGCGCAGGCTCAGCGCCAGCCAGCCGGCCGACAGCAGCAGGGCGCCGCCCCAGCGCAAGGGTTCGGTGGTGAGCATCATTGCAGCAGGGCGCGCCAGGCGGAAGAGGTGATGTCGGTGAGGCCGGCATCGGCCGTGGCGGCGCGCACCAGGAAGCGGGCGGCGATGCCGTCGCGCTCGGCCAGCGCCAGGCCGTCCCGCGGCCCCAGCACGGTGAGGGCGGTCGACAGGGCGTCGGCCGCCATGCAGGTGGGGGCGATGACGGTGCAGGAGGCGACGCCGTTGGCGATCGGCCGGCCGCTGCGCGGATCGAGGGTATGCGAGACGCGGCTGCCGGCGTGCTGGCGGTAGAAGCGCCGGTAGTCGCCCGAGGTGGCGACCGCCAGGCCGTGCAGCGCCAGCAGCGGCTGTTCGGTGGCCGCGGCCGCGGCATCGATATCGGCAGCGGCAGCGGCGTCGGGCACGCCTTCGATCTCGACCCACCATGGCTGGCCATCGCCCTTGACGCCGGCGCCGCGCAGTTCGCCGCCGGCTTCGACCAGGTAATGGCGGATGCCCAGCCGCTCCAGGCACAGCGCCAGCCGGTCCACCGCATGGCCCTTGGCCACGGCCGACAGGTCGAGCACGGCGCCGCCCGGCTGCAGCAGGCGCCGGCCCGCGCGGTCCAGCACCGGTTGGGCGTGGCGGCGGCATGCCAGCACTGCGTTGATGGCCTGCGCATCCGGCGCATAGAAGCCGGCCTGGTCGTAGCGCTTGGTGGCCCCGAAGCCCCACAGGTCGACCAGCGCACCGGCCGCCGGGTCGTAGGCGCCACCGCTGGCCTGCCGCACCGACAGCGCGTACTCGATCACCTCGAAGAAGGGCGAGGGCAGGTCATGCCAGCTGCCGGCCGGGGCGCGGTTGTAGCGCGACAGCAGCGAGTCCGGTTCCCAATGGCTCATCTGTGCCACCACGAGGTCCAGCTCGGCCCGCAGCGCCGGCGCCAGGTCGGCATCGGCGCCGCCGGGCAGCATCAAGCGCGCCGACCAGCCGCTGCCCATGGCGGTGCCGGACAGCGCCAGGGGGCGGCTGCCAGGCGGCGGCGGGCTGGGGTCGATGGCGAGCGGAACCAGGACTTGACGCATGAGGACTTCGGGCATGCAGCGCGACTTACTCCGGCAGGATCTCGAGCGTGGCCGAGTAGCTGTAGCGCTTGGCCGGACCGTCGGGGCCGCGTGGCGCGTCGGCCGGATAGGCGGCGCTCAGCCAGTACATGTTCGGCGCCGGCAGCGTGAAGCTGGCTTCGCCGTTGGCGTCGGTGCTGAGGCGCACTTCGTTGGCGGTGCCGCGGTACTTGACGCCGCCCGGGACCAGGCTGAACGGGAAGTTGGCCAGCGGTTTGCCGTCCAGCAGGAAGCGGAACCTGGCCCGTTCGCCGGCATGCAGCTCGTTCGGGTGGGTGAGCGGCACCATTTCGAGGCCGCTGCCGACCGGCTTCAGGGCGCCGCTGCTGGTCTTGTTGCGGGTGACGAAGGTGTCCTGGCGCTGGACCATGGTGGTGGTCTTGACGTCGGTGGCGCCGGCCGGAGCCTCGGGCTGGCCGCCGCGGCCGAAGCGCTTGGTCTCGCCGTTCAGCTTATAGGTGCCCATGACGTTGGTCGCGGCCAGCGTGAAGCGGTAGGTGCCGTCCTTGGGCAGCTGGACGTCGACCGTGGAGCGATGCTTGCCGACGCTCGGCGCCGGTGCCTGGCTGCTGGTGCCGTCCGGGGCGATCACGGTCAGGCCTTCCATGCGCAGCGGCATGTGGTCGACGTCGAACAGGCCTTCCGAGACGGCGCCGTCGATCGTGACCCAGGTCTCGCGGTCGGATTCGATCAGGGTCTGGGTCGGCACCATCCATGGACGGTGGGCGTGGGCGGAAAAGGCGGCGCCGGCCAGGGCCAGCACGATGACGATTTTTTTCATGGGGGTCTCCAGTTATTGGACGGCGATCGACACGGCGCCCAGCTCTTCCTTGCCGGCGGCGGAGGCGGCCAGCTTGCCCTTGGCCGGCCAGGTGAAGGGCACGCGCACCAGTTCGCGGCCGCCGGATTCGCGCGCGGCTTCGATCACCAGCTTGTAGTCGCCGGCCGGCAGTTTATCCAGGCCATACTTGGCGCCGGCGAAGGTCAGGGTCTGGGTGCCGGCGGCGCGGGTGGCGCCGGATACGCCGTCGATCGGCAGCTGGGTGTCGCGCCCGGCCTTGCGCCACCAGGTGCGCAAGTCCTTGATCCACTTCTCGCCGGCGTTGTTCGGTTTCTTGACGTCGTACAGCACAGCCAGGGTCGAGGCCACGCTCTGGTCGGCGCGCTCGACCCAGATCGCGACATAGGGCTTGTGGTACTCGGCCACGTTCAGCTGGGGCAGGTCGAACTTGACGGTCAGGTCGGCAGCCATGGCGCCGCCGGAGACGAGCGGCAGGGTCAGGGCGAGCGTGCGGGACAGTTTCATGGAGCGCTTTCTCGGTGAGTGTATTTATATTAGTGGACGAACAGCAGGGCCAGCACGATCGGCAGCACGATGCCGAAGCCGATCACGGGCCAGGTCGACGGCCGGTTGGCCGCGTGGTATTTCATGATCAGGAAACCAGTGATGCAGAACACCAGGCAGGCGATCGCGAAGATGTCGATGAACCAGCTCCATACGGTGCCGGCGTTGCGGCCCTTGTGCATGTCGTTCAGCCAGGAGATCCAGCCGCGGTCGGTCTTTTCGTATTCGGCCTGGCCATCCGCGCCGATGCGCAGCCAGGCGTCGCCGCCGGGGCGGGGCAGGGCCAGGTAGGCGTCTTCCTCGCTCCATTCGGCGCGCACGCCGCGCACCTCGACCGGGAAGGCGCGTTCGGCCCAGTCGGCCAGTGCCGCCGGCAGCGGCAGTTTCGCATCCGCATGGCCGGTGGCGAAGGCCTCGAGTTCCTTTTGCAGCGGCGGCGGCAGGGCGGCCTTCAGGCGCGTCACGCTCGGCTTGGCTTCGATCTGCGCCGCGTGGTTCAGCGTGAAGCCGGTCACGCTGAACAGCAGCATGGCCATCAGGCAGATGGCGGAGCTGATCCAGTGCCACTGGTGCAGCTGGCGCAGGAAGACGGCACGGCGCGCGCCCGGCAAAGTCGGCGTATCCTGTTCGGGTGCGGCAGCGGATGCCTGGGTGGGCGTGGATGAGCTCATGGGGTAAATGATAACGATTATCATTTAGATGGTCAACCGTCACATATGGCAACAAATTTATGTGTCTGCGGTGTCTGCCTGACTTCACTGCTTGCGTTACAATACCGTGCGCAAAATGGGCAGCTAGACCTTGTTCCGTTCGCTGCTCGCTGCGTCGTAAAGTCCTTCCCCCACAACTTGAGAAGTCGTGCGATCCGCTAACCGGTCAGGCCGTGTCGCGGAAGGTTAGATAACCCGCCCTAAGTTCGCGAAACGCGAAGAAAGGTGAGCAAGAATGATGCAACAATATAACGCCAACTCCTACCTGTTCGGCGGTAATGCGCCGTATGTGGAAGAGTTGTACGAAGCGTACCTGAGCAATCCGGGTTCGGTCCCGGACAACTGGCGCGCCTACTTCGACGCCATGCAGCACATGCCTGCCGTCGACGGTTCCGCCAAGCCGGACGTGGACCACTCGTCCGTGATCGCTTCCTTCGCCGAGCGCGCCAAGCAGGGCCCGATCCGCACCGTGACCGCATCGCCCGACGCTGAACTCGGCCGCAAGCGCGTCGCCGTGACCCAGCTGATCGCCGCTTACCGCTACCTCGGCTCGCGCTGGGCCAACCTGGACCCGCTGCAGCGCCAGGAACGCCCGCCGATCCCGGAACTCGATCCCGCCTTCTACGGTTTCACCGAAGCCGACCTCGACACCAAATTCAATATCAGCAACACCTATTTCGGCAAGGACGACGCATCGCTGCGCGACCTGCTGAACATGTTGCGCGATACCTACTGCCGTTCGATCGGCGCTGAGTTCATGTACGTCAGCGACCCGACCGAAAAGCGCTGGCTGCAGGAAAAGCTGGAGTCGATCCGCTCGACCCCGGCCTTCACCCTTGAGAAGAAAAAGCACATCCTCGAGCGCCTGACCGCGGCCGAAGGCCTGGAACGCTACCTCCACACCAAGTACGTCGGCGCCAAGCGCTTCTCGCTGGAAGGCGGCGAGTCCTTCATCGCCTCGATGGACGAAGTGATCCAGCGCGCCGGTGAGCAGGGCGTGCAGGAAATCGTCATCGGCATGGCCCACCGCGGCCGCCTGAACGTGCTGGTCAAC
>JAKOOD010000038.1 GCA_022701635.1 Burkholderiaceae bacterium
TCGCCAACTACCACGCCTACCGCGTGACGCGCTCCATCAAGCCGGCGCCCAGCGCCGTGAAGATCACCAACTCCAGCGACATCCGCTTCCGCAACGTCCACGTCAACGGCGAGAGCGGCTTCGCGACTTGCGACGACAACGGCTGCGCGACCTACCTGCGCGCGTCCAAGTACCCGTACGAGCAGTCGATCGTCGACGTCACCCGCAACCTGCAGGTCCGCGAACGCGAATTCGCGGTGTTCGACTACAGCGGCAAACAAAACGCTGCACCGGCGCCTGCAGGCAAGGTCGAGAAGCTGGCCGACGGCTTCTATTCGATCGCCGGCGGCGCCGTCGACGGCAAGGGCAAGCTGTATTTCGTCGACCGCCACTGGCGCCGCATCCACGGCTGGAGCCGCGAGCAAGGCTTGACGGTGGAGCGCGACGCGCCGCTCGACCCGGTCAACCTGGCGATCGACCGCAGCGGCAACCTGATGGTGCTGTCGTCGTGGGGACCGGAAGCCACGGTGTACGCGTTCAAGCCGGGCACGCCGGCCACCGAGATGGCGACGATCAAGCCGACGCCGGTCGCGGCGCGCGCCGGTGCGCGCGTGGCGGTGCCCGTCAACTTCTGGCAGAACGCCGAATTCAAGGACCAGATCGACCCGCGGACCTACGAATTCACCACGCTGGCCGAGATGTTCGCGCGCGACGTGGCGCTGCCCAAGGCGCGCGAATACGTGTCGCCGGACGGCAGCCTGGTGCTGCCGGCATACCGGGTGCTGCGCCAGGGCCCGGCCGACCACCTGGGCTACCGCTGGTCGGACACGCTCGACACGCATGGTTTCGTGCAGGGTGCGGTGGGCGAGCGCGTGGTGTTCACCAACGGCTCGGAAAACCGCACCTTCAGCGGCCTGCTGGGCCAGGGCGGCGCCATCACCGACCTCAAGGCGGTGGCCGACCGCGGCGGCGAAAGCGCGGCGCTGGGACCGGACGGCAAGGTCTACGTCGCCAACGGCCAGGTGTTCGTCTACGAAGGCGGCCGGCAGACCGGGCGCATCGACGTGCCGGAACGCCCGCTGCAGCTGCTGTTCGGCGGGCCGGACAAGCGTACGCTGTTCATCCTGACCCACCACAGCCTGTATGCGGCGCGCGTGGAATAAGCCGATGCGAACGCGCGCTTGCCTCTCCCTGCTGCTGGCGCTGGCTGGCGCCTGTACCGGCGCCGGCGCCCAGCAAGCCGCCGCGCCCGTGCTGGTCGCGCTGTGGCCGGACGGCGCGCCGGGCGCCGAACAGCGCCACGGCGAGCCCGAAAAGCTCACCGACGGCGCCTATGTAAGCAACGTCCACGACCCGTCGCTGACCGTGGTCCCGGCCGACCCGCGCCATGCCAACGGCGCCGCCGTGATCGTGGTGCCGGGCGGCGGCCACCGCATGCTGGTGTTCCAGAACGAAGGCATGCTGGCGGCGAAGACCCTGAACCGCGTGGGCGTCTCCGCCTTCGTGCTCAAGTATCGCCTGGCGCGCGACACCGGTTCGGGGGCCCATTACAGTATCGAAGGCGACGCCGCCGCCGACCTGCGGCGCGCGGTGCGCTGGGTACGCGCCCATGCGCGCGACTATGGCATCGATCCGCAGCGGATCGGCGTGATGGGTTTCTCGGCCGGCGGCGAACTGGTGACGCTGGTGGCCGACAATCCCGAGCCGGCTGGCGCCAGCCCGCGCGATGCGCTCGACCGCCAGAGCGGCCGGCCCGACTTCCAGGTACTGGTGTATCCCGGTCCGCTGGGCGTGCCGGCACGTGCGGCGGCGGATGCGCCGCCCGCCTTCCTGGTGGCCGGCTCGCGCGATGCCTGCTGCATGCCGCCGGCGCTCGGCCTGTACCAGCAGCTGGTGCAAGCCGGCGTCGCGGCCGAGCTGCACCTGTACGCCGACACCGACCACGCCTTCAACATGGGCCAGCGCGGCGAGCGCGTCTCGCTGCAGCATTGGCCGGACCGCCTGTCCGACTGGCTGGCCGACGGCGGCTGGCTGGTGCCCCGCGCCGGACGCAAGCCCGAGGGCGTGCCGGCACCCTGACGACCGAGGAGACCCCCATGCGCACCCTTTTACCGATGCTGGCCGCCGGCGCCGCACTGTCGATGACGGCAGCGGCTGGCGCCGCCGACACCCAGTTCAAGCTGCTGGTGCTGGCGATGCCGAACAAATACCATTACGAATACATTCCGATCGCACGCGCCAGCCTGGAGCAGCTGGCCAGGCTGCACAACTTCGACCTGGTCTACACCAACCGCCCGGACAGCTTCGAGGGCGACCTCAAGCAATACGGGGCCATCGTCCTGCTGAACACCGCCGGCGAAGAACTGAATCCGGCCCAGCGTGCCCGTTTCGAGGCCTACATGGGTGGCGGCGGCAACGCCGTCATCGTGCACCGCGCGATGATCGCGCCGCAGGATGGGTGGGTCTGGTACGAGAAGCTGGTCGGCCGCTCCTTCACGATCCACCCGATCGTGCAGACCGCCGCCATCGACACCGTGGACAGCAACTTCCCGGCCACCTACGGCGTGCCGCAGCGCTGGATCTGGAGCGACGAGTGGTACGAGCTCACCAACCCCTACAAGGTGGCCATCCATACGGTCCTGAAGGTGGACGAGTCCAGCTACGACCCGACCCGGATCTGGCCGGGCCAGGTGGCGCGCGGCATGGGTGCCGAGCATCCGGTGGCCTGGTACCGCACGGCCGGCCAGTCCGGCCAGGGCCGCGTGTTCGTCACCACCCTCGGGCACAACGCCGAGATGTACCGCGACCCGCAGTACCTGGGCCACCTGATGGGCGGCATCTGGTGGGCCGCCACCGGCAAGGGTCAGCGGCCCGCAGCGGCGCTGAAACCCTAGCCGCGCAGGAAGTCCAGCATCAGCGCATTCAGCTGCTGCGCATGGGTCGCCGCGAAGCCGTGCGGCGCGCCCTGGATCACCTCCAGGCGGCTGCCCTTGATCAGCTCGTGCGAACGGCGGCCCGAGACGGCGAGCGGCACCACCTGGTCGGCGTCGCCGTGCACGATCAGGGTCGGCACATCGAACTTGGCCAGGTCGGCGCGGAAGTCGGTCTCGCCGAAAGCGACGATGCATTGCGCGGTCCCCAGCGGCGAGGCCGCCCACGCGATCCACTTGCTGAAGGCGACCAGTTCATCACTGGACCGAGGCCCCTGGACGGAGGACTGGTCCAGGTTGTAGAACTTGTAGAAGAAGTCGCCGAGGAAGCCGAGGCGGTCGTGCCTGACCGCGTTGAACATGTCGGCGAACACGGATTCGTCGACGCCCTGCGGGTTGTCGCCGGTCTTCAGCAGGAAGGGCGGCACCGCGCCCAGCAGCATGGCCTTGGCCACGCGCGCGCTGCCGTAGCGGCCGATGTAGCGCGCCACTTCGCCACCGCCCATCGAGAAGCCGGCGATGACGGCGTCGCGCAGGTCCAGCTTCGTCATCAGGTCGTTCAGGTCAGACGCGAAGGTGTCGTAGTCGTAGCCGGCGGTCGGGTGGCCGGACTGGCCGAAACCGCGGCGGTCGTAGGCGATCACGCGGTAGCCCGCTTCGGACAGGGCGGTGATCTGCGATTCCCACATGCGGTGGCTGAGCGGCCAGCCATGGACCAGCACCACGGGCTGGCCGCGTCCCTGTTCGTAATAATAGAGTTCGGTGGGGTGCGGACCGGACGTATGGAGGCGCGGCATGGTGGTTGTCTCCTTTGAAGGCAAGGTTATTGGAAAGCCAGTGTAAGCCTTCCACCCGCACCGCTTCGCACGCTTGCGCTAGAGTCCCCGGCTGGCGGCGGCGTCGCGCAGCAGCCGTTCGACGCTGTCGAAGTCCGCCGGCTTGGTCAGGTGCGCATCGAACCCGGCCTCGCTCGAGCGCTTGCGGTCCTGTTCCGCGCCCCAGCCGGTCAATGCCACCAGCGTGGCGTCCCGCATGCCGGACAGCGCGCGCATCGCCTGCGCGACCTCGAAGCCGCTGCGGTCGGGCAGGCCGATGTCGAGGAACACCACGTGCGGCGGCTGCGCCGCCGCCGCCGCCAGCGCCGCGGCGCCGTCATGCGCCAGCCGCACCGCATGGCCGCTCATCTCGAGCAGCGCGCCCATGGTCTGCGCCGCATCGAGGTTGTCGTCGACCACCAGCACGCGCAGGGTGTCGGCGACCGCCGGCGCGGCCGGCTGGGCCGCATCCGCCGGCGCCTCAACCAGCGCCTGCGCGGATTGCGCCAGCGGCAGCCACACCGTGAAGCGGCTGCCCTGCCCCGCCCCGCCGCTCTCGGCGCCGACCCGGCCGCCGTGCAGCTCGACCAGGCGCCTGACCAGGTTCAGGCCGACACCCAGCCCGCCCTGGGCCATCGCGTGGCCGTTGTGCGCCTGCACGTACATGTCGAACACGTGCGGCAGGACCTCGGCACCGATGCCGATGCCGTTGTCGATGACGGAGATCGCCACCTCGTCCCCCTGCAGCGCCGCCTCGACGGCGATGCGTCCGCCGGCGGGCGTGTACTTGGCCGCGTTGTTGAGCAGGTTGCTCAGCACCTGGGCGACGCGGTGGCGGTCGGCGCTCAGGGCGACCTCGGTATCCGGGATGCGCAGCGCCAGCTGGTGGTCGCCGGCATGCAGCAGCGGCGTGCTGATCTCGACGGCGTCGCGCACCACCTCCTGCAGCGTCACCGGGGCGCGCCGCAGTTCGACCTTGCCCTCGGACAGGCGCGCCATGTCGAGCAGGTCGTCGACCAGGCGCACCATGTGGTCGACCTGGCGCTGCATCATCGCCTGCACCTTGCCGGCGTTGGCCGAGGTGGGCCGCACCCGCATCAGTTCCAGGCCGGTGCGGATCGGCGCCAGCGGATTGCGCAGCTCGTGCGCCAGCGTGAACAGGAACTCGCTCTGCATGCGGTTCTTTTCGGTCAGCTCGTGCGCCAGGCGCTCCTGCTCCTGCTGCGCCAGCGCACGGTCGTGGACGTCGATCACGGTGCCGACGTAGCCGACAAAGTTGCCGGCATCGTCGTAGCGCGGCAGGCCGGCATCGACCACCCAGCGGTAAGTGCCATCCTTGCGGCGCAGGCGGAAGTCGGCCACGTACGGCGTCTGCGCGGCGTTACACGTCAGGAAAATGGCCTTGGCCTGCTCGCGTTCGTCGGGGTGGATGTTGTCGGTCCAGCCGATGCCCAGGTCCTGCTCCATCGGCCGCCCGGTGAACTCGTACCAGCGCTGGCTCAGGTAATAACAGTAGCCGGTGGCATCGGTGGTCCACAGCATGACGGGTGCGCTGTCGACCAGCGTGCGGAAATAGGTTTCGCGCTGCGCCAGCTCGTCCTGGTGGCGCCGCTGTTCACGCGTCAGGGCGATCTGGTGACGCACCCGTGCCAGCAGCTCGTTGGCGGCGAAGGGCTTGACCAGGTAGTCGTTGGCGCCGGCCTGCAGGCCCTCGACCTTGGCTTCCTCGCCGGCACGGGCCGACAGCAGGATCACCGGCAACTGGCGCACGGCGTCGTTGGCGCGGATGCGCGCGATCAGGCCGAAGCCGTCCAGCTTGGGCATCATCACGTCGCTCAGCAACAGGTCGGGCGGATCGCGCAACAGGTGTTCGTAGGCGGCTTCGCCGTCGCTGCAGGCGCTGACCGTGGCGTACGGGTCGAGCAGCGCTTTCAGGTAGGCGCGCATGTCGTTGTTGTCGTCCGCGATCAGGATGCGCGGCAGGACGGCCGGCGCTTCCAGCAGGGTCGTGGCGGTCTCTCCCACCGCCCCGGTGGGCCGGCTGTTCGTATTCTCCTGGTCCGGCAGCCAGCGCAGCGCTTCCTCGACAAAGGCGGCGCCCATGCGGCCGCCGTCGCCGTCGCCATCGCCATCCGGCACGGCGGCGCCCGGATCGGGCTGCACGATGCGGTCCTCGGGCAGATGCGCGTGGCCGAACGGGATGTCGACGTCGAAGCGGGTGCCCTGCCCCTCCACGCTGTGCACCGCGATGCTGCCGCCGTGCAGGCGCACCAGTTCCTGGATCAGCGCCAGGCCGATGCCGGTGCCTTCATAGGTGCGTCCGGGGGTGCCCTCGATACGGTGGAAGCGCTCGAACACGCGCGGCAGCTCGGCTTCGGGAATGCCGCTGCCGCTGTCGATGACCGACAGGCGCGCCATGCCGTCGAGGTGGCGCAAGGCCACCGTCACGCCGCCGTGCAGCGTGAACTTGAAAGCATTCGACAGCAGGTTGAAGACAATCTTTTCCCACATGTCGCGGTCGACCCAGACCGGCTGCTGCAAGTCGTGCAGGTCGACATGGTAGGCCAGGCCGCCCTTGACCATCGCCGACTCGAACACGCTGGCCAGGTCGGCGGTCAGGCGCGCCAGGTCGACCGGTTCGTAGGTCGCCCGCACCCGCCCGGCTTCGATGCGCGAGAAGTCGAGCAGCGAATTCACCAGCTTCAGCAGGCGCAGCGCGTTGCGGTGGGTGACGTCGATGCGCTTGCGCTGCACCGGCCCCAGCGGCTCGGCGGCATCCGCCAGCGCATCGTCGAGCGGCCCCAGGATCAGGGTCAGCGGCGTGCGGAATTCGTGCGAGACGTTGGAAAAGAAGGCGGTCTTGGCGCGATCAATCTGGGCCAGTTCCTCGGCGCGGCGCTGTTCCTTTTCGTAGGCGATCACGTTGCCGACCGCGGTGTTGACGGCGGCGCCCAGCAGGCCGTAGAAATTCAGGTAGTCGGCATCCAGTTCGCGCGCCGCGCTGACGCCGGCCACCACGAAGCCGTACAGCTCCTGCTGGCCCGGCACCGTCACCGGCAGCACCAGCGCCGCATCGGGCGCGATCTGGTAGGGGCCGCATTTGACCTTGCCGAAACGCGGCAGCAGGCCATGCACCTGCTGCACGCCGCGCGTCTGTGCCGTGCTGGCGAACGGCCACAGCGCATCGTCGAACGCGACGTACTCGGGCGCCAGGTCCGGGTGCCCGTCCAGGCCGGCGCTGCCGCAGCGGTGCAGCATGCCGCTGTCGGCGTCGATGTGGTACAGCAGCATGAACGGCAGGTCGAGCGCCAGGTTCGGATAGTGGGCCGCGATATCGCTGCCGATGTCGCTGACCGCGCGCGCATCGCCGATGGCGGCGCTGAGGTCGCGCAGGCCCTGCGAGCGGCGCGCGTTCAGCACCGCCGGTGTCGCTTCCGAGATCGGGTGGAAAATGCCGCCCACCTTGCCCGACTCGTCGCGGATCGGCGAAAACGAGAAGGTCATGAAGGCTTCCTCGAGGTAGCCGTGGCGGTCGAGGAACATGCGCTGGTCGCGGATATAGGTGCCCTCGCCGCGGTGCGCGCGGTCGAAGGCATCACCCACCACCGGCAGCGCGCTGGCCCAGATTTCCTTGAAGGCGCCCCCCATCGAGCGCGGATGCAGGTCGCCGCAGATCGGCCGGTAGGCATCGTTGTAGATCTGGATGTCGTCCGGCCCCCAGGCCACCAGGATCGGAAAGGTCGAGGACAGGCACAGGCTGACCGAGGTGCGCAGGCTTTGCGGCCAGGTATGCAGCGGACCGAGAGGTGTCTTCGACCAGTCCATCGAACGGATCAACGCGCCCATCTCGCCGCCGCCGGCTAGCCAGCTGAGGTCGTCGTTCGTATTCTGGTCGGACATGGAGGCCAATTAAATGAAAAATAATTGCGGATGCCATCACATTGTACGGCAAAGCAACCGCAACATCCGTTCAAATAACGCGCGCCAGACGGTCCGTTCGTCAGTCCTGTTTCGCCTGGTGGAACACCAGGTCTTCTACTGGTTCGCCCTTGCACAGGTGCTGGTCGATGATACGGTCCATGTTGTCCGGCGTTACGTTGTAATACCAGGTGCCGTCCGGCTGGACGCACACGATCGGGCCGCCCTTGCAGGCGGCGAAGCAGCTGACCCGGCTGCGTTTGACGCGCAGGTCGCCGGCGTTCAGGCCGGCGGCCTTGAACTTGTCGCCCAGGCTGTCGAACAGCGCCTGCGACTTGCCGTCTTCGGTGCAGCGCGGGCCGGTGCAGACCAGCAGGTGGCGGCGGTAGTCGCCGATCTTCGGTTTGGGAATCGGGTTGTCGGTCGGTTCGGTACTCATGCTTCGCTTTCTTCGGTTGCGGATGCCAGCGCGGCGGCATCCAGGGGTTCTTCCAGCGTGGCCTGGATGTAGTCGGCCGGCAGGCGGTGGCGCGCCGCCAGGGTGGCGATGTCGGCGCCGGCCGCGTGTTCGGCCTGCAGGGTTTCGAGCCAGCCGAGCAGGCCGGTGGACAGCGAGCGGCCGGCTTTTTCGCCGTCGCGGGTGCTGCCGCCATCGTCCATGTCGTATTTGTTGGCGTAGCCGCGCGGCGTCACCATCAGGCCGTTGCGCACGAAGGTGTTGCTGTTGCCGATCAGGACCGTGCTGAGCATGCCGATGTCGGCATCCGCCATGCTGTCCAGCGTGGTGAACACGATGTTCTCGCGGCGCCGGTAGGCGCTCTTGACGATGGCGACCGGCGTGTCCGCGCGGCGGTGGCGCAGGAACAGGCGCTGCGCCTCGACGATCTGGCGCGTGCGGCGTCCGCTCTTCGGGTTGTACAGCGCCACCACGAAGTCGGCCATGGCGACGGCATCCAGCCGGCGCGCGATGGTCGGCCACGGCGTCAACAGGTCGGACAGCGAGATCGCGCAGAAGTCATGGGTCAGCGGCGCGCCGACCAGGGCGGCGCAGCTGTTCAGCGCCGAGGCGCCGGGAATGATCTCGACCTGGACTTCGTCGTCCGGGGTCCAGCCGGACTGGAACAGCACCTCGAAGGTCGGGCCGGCCATGCCGTAGACGCCGGCGTCGCCGGACGAGATCAGCGCCACCTTCTTGCCGGCGCGCGCCGAGGCCAGGGCGCTGACCGCGCGGTCGAGTTCCTCGGTCATCGACTTGCGGATGATCTCCTTGCCTTCGACCAGGTCGGCCACCAGCTTGATGTAGGTGACGTAGCCGATCACCACGTCGGCTTCGGCGATCGCCGCACGGGCGCGCTGGGTCATGTGGTCGACGCTGCCGGGGCCGATCCCGACCAGCATGATCTTGCCGGGCGCCGCGGCGCCGGCGGGCGCCAGTGAATCGGCGGGCGCCGCCTGTGTGAGTTCTTGGTTCATTGGGTTTTCCTTGCGATCGAGACGGTGGCATTGCGGCCATCCTCGCCCCGGTGTTTGTATTTTTCGACGACCAGCGCGCTCATGGGCGTGCCGGGACCGGCGGCCAGCAGCGCCGCCGCCTCGCTGACCGAGGGTGTGCCGGTATGGCGGCGCACGGTCTCGGACGGATTCGGCACCTGCACCCCGGCCAGCTGCTCGGGCGGATAGAACTGCAGCGGCCAGTCGTAGCGCTGGGCCAGCGCCAGCAGCGCGGCTTCGTCCATCTTGAGCGTGATGCTGGCGGCCGCCACGACCTGGTCGGGCACCGCATTGGCCAGCGCCAGCGCCACCTCGACCGCCTTGCCCACGGTCTCCAGCGAGGTGCCGCGGTCGCAGCCGAGGCCGATGGCGAAGGTGATCATGCGCCGCTGTCCTGCGGCGGGCGATACACCACCAGGCGTTCCTTCAGCGCGTCCCAGCGCTCGGCCGGCACCTCCGCATGCGTCACCCACAGCAGGGCGGCGTAGCGCTCCAGCGGCACCTCGTCGAAGCGGGCGAAACGATGGATGTTCTCGGGCAGCGGCGTCGGCCGGGTCCACCAGTCGGGACTGCCCGCTTCCTGGATGAAGGCGATCGGTTCGCCGTTCACCACGTGGGCCGAGACCCGGGTGATGTTGATCTTCGGCGCTTCCACGCGCCAGCCGAGGTGACGTCCGAGGATGTCGACCGGGATGGTGCGGCCGACGTCCGACGCCGTAGTCAGCACCGGCGCCGCGTCCAGCAGCAGCGCCACGCGTTCGCTCCATTCGTTGGCGCCGCCGACGTGGCCGGACAGCACGGGAATGACGTACTGGCCGGCGTCGTCGACCACGATCACGCCCGGGTCTTCGTCCTTGCTGCGCAGGTGCGGCGCGATCAGGCGCACCACCGCGCCCAGCGACACGAAGAACACGATCTGGTCGTAGCCGGCGAACAGCGGGCCGATCTCGTCGCGCAGCGCGCCCTCGTAGGCGCGGATCGCATTCGGCAGGCCGGAAAAGCTGGCCGCGAACTTGGCCGATGTGCAGACGTCGGCATCGGGCAGGTCGACCGCCAGGCGCGCAGCCTGGGCGGCGCCGTGCTTGGTGATGGCGACCAGGCACAGACGGGGGTTATCGGTTGGTGCGCTCATGCGCTCTCCTCTAATAAAGGTAAGGGGCCGCTCTTCTTGAGGCAGCCCTTGATGCGTTCGCCGCGGATGCGGTGCGGATGCTTGACGATCAGCAGCGACAGGTAGCTGACCTTGGTACCGCGCAGCGCCAGGATGTCGCGCCCACTGAAACGCCGCTCGTCGGGCGCGCCGACGCGTTCGATGAAGTGGGCGCCGGCCAGCAGGTCGCGCCGCTCCAGCCAGTCGATCAGCTCGTCCAGCAGCGGCTTCACTTTCATCAGCACCAGCGTGTCGAAGTCGGGCAGCAGGCGGTCCACGGCGCTGACGCCGTAGGCGGCCGGCACGATGGCGACCGTGTCGTCCTGCTCGGCGAAAGGCACCGGCACTTCGGCGCAGGCAGCCGTAAAGGCATTCACGCCGGCGATGATCTTGACGCCCACCTGGGCGTCGAGCGCGCGCACGGTGCGCGCCAGGTGGCCGAAGGTGGCGTAGGTGCTGGCGTCGCCTTCGACCAGGAACAGCACGTCGCGGCCCGCGCGCAGCCAGGGCAGCACGGTCTCGGCGGCGCGCAGCCAGGCACGCGCCAGCTTCTCGCCGTCGTGCGTCATCGGGAACAGCAGCAGCGCGTGTTCCGCGGGCGGTTCCAGGCCGGCGCGCTGCACGATGTCGAATGCATAGCTGGGGGTCTTGCCGCTGCGCGCCGGGTAGACCCAGACCGCATCGCGGCGCTGCAGCTGCGCCCAGGCGGCGCGCGTGATCAAGCCGGGGTCGCCGGGGCCGAGCGAGATGCCGTACAGTGTGCCGGTCATGCCTGGCCTCCTTCACGATGCGCGCACACGATCCATACCGGGTTTTCGGCCGCCATGCGGTGCATGTGTAGGATCGGCTTGCCGCGCGCGGCCTGCAGCTGCAGCACGTCCCAGGCTACACCCTCGATGCCGTCGAGGGTAGCTGTCGCCGTCGCCAGGTTTTCCAGCGTGACGAAATTCATGACCAGGTTGCCGCCGGGGCGCAGGCGCGCCACGATCATCGCGATCAAGGTCGCCAGTTCGCCGCCGGAGCCGCCGATGAATACCGCATCAGGAT
>JAKOOD010000063.1 GCA_022701635.1 Burkholderiaceae bacterium
TTGCGGGTGTACGAAGGTGTACGGTGCTGCCAATTTCGGAAACCGGCAAGTATAGCATGCGAATGTTACCCGCCGCTTACCTCGGTTTCGAAAAGTCTTGGAATTTCAACGATTTGCTGCCTGGCGACGGAATACGGAGGGTGGGGACAGTGGCGCCGGCAGCATATTGGCGCGGCGAACCCGCCGGCGGCAATGCACGGTAGTTCATGGCAAGACCGACTACGGCGGCTGCAGTGTCGCGGCAAAGCGACGACGGCGTCATTTTATTGCCGCAAGGAACTAATTCTCATACGATAAAGTTTTTCTTACAGTTACCAGACAACACATGAAAAAACTGATTTCCATCCTGCTGCTGTGCGTGGCGACCATGACCCAGGCCTATGCCGACGATATGTCGGCGCGTGCGGCGGCAGTCATGAAAGTGATGCCGCGCCCTGATCTGCAACTCATGAGCGTTCCCAGCGCGGACGGTTTCATCGCCAACAAGATGATGCTGGCCAGCCTGAGAGCCGGTACGGACAGCAATGCCGTGAACGATATCGTCGCCCTGCTGCAAGGGGCGGCGCCGGCCAGTCTCGCGGTGACGGGCAAGAACGACAGCATTACCTTGGCGACGCTTGATCGTGTATTCGACAAGCTGAAAGGCAAGACGGTCGCGCCGCAGGAACTGGCCTATGTAGGCCACGATGCGGCCGACGCAGCCCTGATCGCCAAGGCCGCCGAGGTCGGCGTTAAACTGGTCGTCGTCGCCTACCCCTGATTTACCGAGCGCTCATACCTCAGATGACCCTGGCGATCAGGCGTTCCGGCGCCAGGATAGCGTACTCGCCAAGGAGGGCCGTACCCAGCAGCTTGTCCTGATGGTACACGCGCACCCTCCCCTCGCCGACGGGTAACGCGACCTCGGGCGCCTTGCCGAGGGCCAGCCGCTGGCCGTTCAGGAAGCGCTTGGCCAGCTCCGCCGTGAGCTCGACGCTGGGAAAGGTCGACAACAGCGTGTCGACCGGCGCCAGCAGCGACAGCGGTTCGGGGTGCGCCTGCAGCTGCTCCAGCGTCACCATGCCGTCCACCGTGAGCGCGCCGACCTGGATCCGGCGCAGCGCGTTCAGGTGGGCGCCGCAGCCCAGTGCGGCGCCGATGTCTTCGCCCAGCACGCGCACGTAGGTGCCCTTGCTGCAGGTGACGCGGATGACCAGCATCGGCGCCTCGTAACTCACCAGTTCCAGCGCGTGGATGGTCACCGGGCGCGCTTCGCGTTCCAGCACGATGCCTTCGCGTGCGTATTCGTAATAGGCCTTGCCGTCGCGCTTGAGCGCCGAGTACATCGGTGGCACCTGCAGGATCGGGCCGCGGAAACGGACCAGTGCCGCTTCGATCTGTTCGACACTGACATCGACGGGTCTGGTGTCGATTGCCTCGCCTTCGGTATCGCCGGTGGTCGTGGTGATGCCCAGGTGAACCGTCGCCAGGTAGGTCTTGTCGGCTTCCAGCAGGTCTTGCGAGAACTTGGTCGCCTCGCCGAAGCACAGCGGCAGCAGGCCGGTGGCGAAGGGATCGAGAGTGCCGGTGTGGCCGGCCTTCTTGGCGTTGACCACGCGCTTGGCCTTGATCAGCGCGTCGTTCGAGGACAGGCCGACCGGCTTGTCGAGCAGGAGTACCCCGTCGACCAGGTCGCGGGGCTTCTTCGGGGGCCGTGCGTTCACTTGGCGTCGGCGCCGTCGTCGGCCGAATCTGCGTCGGCTTTGCCGGTGGTCTCGGGATCGTCGGCGGCGCGGGTGGCGTTGGCCTGGTCGATCAGGGCCGACATGGCCAGGCCGCGGCTGGTCGAGGTATCGTGCACGAAGTGCAGCGTCGGCAGCGTGTGGATGTGCAGGCGCTTGCCGAGCAGGTTGCGCAGGTAGCCGGCGGCCTTGCTCAAACCCTCCAGGGTCTGCTTGACCTCGTCCGGGCTGTCCTTGAGCAGGGTGAAATACACCTTGGCGTGGGCGTAGTCCGGGGTCAGCTTGACTTCGCTGATGGTGACCATGCCGACGCGCGGATCCTTCAGTTCGAAGGCGATCAGTTCCGACAGGTCCTTCTGGATCTGGTCGGCGACGCGCAGGCCGCGCGAGGGGATGCTTTTGCTATGTTTTGCCATATGTTTACTACTGTGTATTCTTTTTGTCGTTAGCCCTGGAACGTCGTCCCCGCGCATGCAGGGACCCAAGTTTGTATGCGTTACGTCAGCTCGTGCAACTTGGGCCACTGCCTTCGCAGGGGCGACGGTCTTGCGGCCAACGCATAAAAATTTGGGGCCAGTCGTCCGGCGCCGTAGCGCGGGATGACTGGCCCCATGGTACTCCTGTCACTACTATCCGCGATGCGCAGTAATTACAGCGTACGCGCCACTTCCTGGACTTCGAAGACTTCCAGGACGTCGCCGACCTGGATCTCGTTGTTGCCCTTCAGCGACAGGCCGCACTCCAGACCGGCGCGGACTTCTTTCGCGTCGTCCTTGAAGCGCTTCAGCGAATCGATCTCGCCGGTCCAGATCACGATGTTGTTGCGCAGCAGGCGGACCGAAGAGGTACGCTTGACCACGCCATCGGTGACCAGGCAGCCCGCGATCGCGCCGACCTTCGACACCAGGATGACCTGGCGGATTTCGACCTGGCCGGTGATGGTCTCGCGCTTCTCCGGTGCCAGCATGCCCGACAGTGCCGTCTTGATCTCGTCGATCGCATCGTAAATGATGCTGTAGTAACGGATGTCGACGCCGTTGCCTTCCGCCAGCTTGCGCGCCTGGCCGTCGGCACGGGCGTTGAAGCCGATGATGACTGCCTTCGACGCGATCGCCAGGTTGACGTCCGACTCGGTGATGCCGCCGACCGCCGCATGGACGACCTGCACGCGCACTTCCGAGGTCGACAGCTTCTGCAGCGAGCCGACCAGCGCTTCCTGCGAACCCTGCACGTCCGTCTTGATGATGAGCGGCAGGTTCTTGACTTCGCCCTCGGCCATCTGGTCGAACATGTTTTCCAGCTTCGCCGCCTGCTGCTTGGCCAGCTTCACGTCGCGGAATTTACCTTGACGGAACAGTGCGATTTCACGCGCCTTGCGCTCGTCGCCCATGACCATGACTTCTTCGCCGGCACTCGGCACTTCGGTCAGGCCCTGGATTTCGACCGGGATCGACGGACCGGCTTCGGTCACCGACTTGCCGTTTTCGTCCAGCATCGCACGGACACGGCCGAACGAGGAACCCGCCAGCACGACATCGCCGCGCTTCAGGGTACCCGACTGCACCAGGATCGTGGCGACCGGGCCGCGGCCCTTGTCCAGGCGGGCTTCGACCACCAGGCCACGCGCCATCGACTCGACCGGCGCCTTCAGTTCCAGCACTTCGGCCTGCAGCAGCACCTGCTCCAGCAGATCGTCGATGCCCAGGCCGGTTTTCGCCGACACCTGCACGAACGGCGATTCGCCACCGTATTCTTCCGGCACCACACCTTCGGCGACCAGTTCCTGCGTCACGCGGTCGGCATTGGCGCCCGGCTTGTCGATCTTGTTGATCGCCACGACCAGGGGTACGCCGGCTGCTTTTGCGTGGGCAATCGCTTCCTTCGTTTGCGGCATCACGCCGTCATCCGCCGCCACCACCAGAATGACGATGTCGGTTGCCCTGGCGCCACGGGCACGCATGGCGGTGAACGCCTCGTGGCCCGGGGTATCCAGGAAGGTGACCATGCCGCGCGGGGTGTCCACGTGGTAGGCACCGATGTGCTGGGTAATGCCGCCGGCTTCGCCAGCTGCCACCTTCGCACGGCGGATGTAGTCCAGCAGCGAGGTCTTGCCGTGGTCGACGTGACCCATGACGGTGACCACCGGTGCACGCGAGGTCGATTCGAACTCGGCATGCTCGCCCTGGTCGGCCAGCACTGCTTCCGGATCGTCCTCGGCGGCAGGGAAAGCCTTGTGGCCCATCTCTTCCACCAGGATCATCGCGGTTTCCTGGTCCAGCACCTGGTTGATGGTGCACATCTGGCCCAGCTTCATCAGCTGCTTGATGACTTCCGACGCCTTCACCGACATCTTGTGCGCCAGTTCGGCCACGGTGATCGTTTCAGGGACGTGGACGTCCTTGACGATCGCCTCGGTCGGCGCCTGGAAATTCGATTCGCGATCGTCATGACCACGGCGACCGCCGCGTCCGCCACCGGCGCGCCAGCCGTCACGGCCGCCGCTCGGTGCCGCGCCGCGGCCCTTCATGCCGCCGCCCGGGGCGCCGCGCTTCTTGTCGTCCGACCAGGTCGAAGCGACATTCGCCGACTTGATCGATTTCTTGTCGCCCGGCTTCGGACGCGCGCCGCCGCCTTCCGCTGGCTTGGCGGTAGCGTCTGCCGGTTTCTTGTCGGCAGGCTTGTGCAGCGTGCTCGCCTCGGCAGCCTTCGGCTTCACCGCGGCCGGTGCCGGTTCCGGCGCCTTGATCACGCGGCGCGGCTGCGCCATCATGGCCTTGATCTGGGCCACTTCGTCGGCCACGGCCTTGCGTGCGCGCTCGGTGGCGGCAGCGCGTTCGGCGGCTTCCTTGGCGGCTTCGTCGGCCTTGCGCTTGGCTTCCTCGGCAGCGGCTTTCTTGGCTTGCTCGGCGGCGGCGCGCTTGGCGTCCTCGGCAGCGTTTGCCGCGTTGGCGTCGGCGCTGGCCGAAGCGGCTTGCGCGGCTTGCGCAGCGCGTGCAGCGGCCTGTTCGACTTCACGCTGGGCACGTTCCTCGGCTTCGCGCTTGGCCTGCTCTTCGGCCGCCTTGGCCTGTGCGGCCTTTTCGGATTCGAGACGGGCCAGGCGTTCCTGCTTCTCGCGCAGTTCCGCTTCTTGACGCGCCAGCAGTTCGGCCTGGTTGCGTGCTTCTTCGTCGCGGCGCGCCTGTTCGGCAGCGTCGATCACCGGTTCCTGGGCGGCCTTGGCCGTGACCAGGTCGTCACGCTGGACGAAGGTGCGCTTCTTGCGCACTTCGACCTGGATCGTGCGCGATTTGCCGCTTGCGTCAGCCTGCTTGATCTCGGAGGTTTCCTTGCGGGTCACCGTGATTTTTTTCTTTTCACCACCGTCGGTGGCACCGTGGGTACGGCGCAGATGGTTCAGCAGCTTATCCTTATCATCCTTGGACAAGGGATCTGACGTCGAACTTTTCTCGACGCCAGCAGAACGCAGCTGCGTCAGCAGCAGGTCTGCAGGCATCTTCAGTTCGGTGGCAAATTGGGCTACGTTGTTACTCGCCATTCAGTCCTCTTTTCTATGTGTCGCGAGATGATAAAGAAATTTTGTTGATTAAGAAAGCGCAAAGACCGAGGCGGCGCCGCGGTCTTTGCTTTCTTTATGCCTTGGCGGTTTCCACCTGGCTCCAGGCTTTCGCCTGCAGCGCCTTGGCGCGGTCGTCGTACTTGGCGTCGACCAATTTCATCTCATCGTCGGTCACATCATTAAATTCATTCGTGATCAGATCGCGGGCACGTTCGGTCGGCAACGCCAGGATGGCGCTGAACTCGTCGTAGGCCAGGCCAGCGAATTGTTCCAGGGTCTTGATGCCGGCCAGGCCAAGCTTGCCGGCGGTGGTGCGGTCCATCCCTTCCAGGTTGACCAGCGCCTCTTCCATACCCTCGAGGCCCTCTTCGGAAGCGATCGCCTCGGTCACCAAGGCGTCGCGTGCACGGGTGCGCAGCTCGTTGACGGTGTCTTCGTCGAACGATTCGATCTCCAGCATTTCGGAGATGGGAACGTAAGCGATTTCTTCAAGACTCGAGAAGCCCTCTTCGACCAGGATATCGGCCACTTCCTGGTCCACATCCAGCTTTTCCATGAACAGCGTCCGCACGGCCGCCGTTTCCTGTTCCGCCTTGTTGGCCGATTCCTCGGCCGTCATGATGTTGATCTTCCAGCCGGTCAGCTCGGACGCCAGGCGTACGTTCTGGCCCGAACGGCCGATCGCGATCGCCAGGTTTTCCTCGTCGACGACGACGTCCATCGCGTGCTTTTCTTCGTCAACCATGATCGACGACACGTTGGCCGGGGCCAGCGCGCCGATCACGAACTGCGCCGGATCTTCCGACCACAGCACGATGTCCACGCGCTCGCCGCCCAGTTCGCCGGTCACGGCCTGCACACGCGAACCGCGCATGCCGACGCAGGTGCCGATCGGGTCGATGCGCTTGTCGGCGGTGAACACCGCGATCTTGGCGCGCACGCCGGCATCACGGGCAGCCGACTTGATCTGCAGCAGGCCCTGCTCGATTTCCGGGACTTCCAGTTCGAACAGCTTCATGATGAATTCCGGCGCGGTACGCGACAGGATCACCTGCGGGCCGCGCATGTTGCGGTCGACGCGCAGGATGAAGGCACGCACGCGGTCGCCGATACGCAGGTTTTCCTTCGGGATCATCTGGTCGCGCGGCAGGCGCGCCTCGATCTTGCCCGATTCGACGATGGCATCGCCGCGCTCCATGCGCTTGATGGTGCCGGTGACCAGCGCGTCGCCGCGCTCCAGGAAGTCCTGCAGGATCTGCTCGCGCTCGGCATCGCGCACGCGCTGCAGCACGACCTGCTTGGTGTCCTGGGCAAAACGGCGGCCGAACTCGACCGACTCGATCGGCTCTTCGATGTACTCGCCGACTTCGATGTCCGGAATCTGTTCTTTCGCTTCGAAATGCAGGATTTCCTGGTCCGGCAGCTGCAGGCCGGCCTCGTCCGGCACGACGTGCCAGCGCTGGAAGGTTTCGAATTCGCCGCTGTCGCGGTCGATGCTCACGCGGATGTCGACATCGCCTTCGTAGCGTTTTTTCGTGGCTTGCGCCAGCGCGAACTCGAGGGCGCCGAAGACGACCTCTTTATCGACATTCTTTTCGCGCGCAAGCGCATCAACCAACAACAAAATTTCGCGACTCATGCTTTGCGACTCCTAAAATCCACCTTTGGCACCAAACGGGCCTTGTCTAATTCTGCCAGCGTAAACTCCAACAACGCCGGACCATCCTTGCTTTCAATTTCCAAACCGACTTTATCGCCTTGCGGTGCATGCAGGATGCCCGTGAAGGTCTTGCGGTTTGCCGTGCCAGGCATTGCCACGCGCAGCTTGACCGTGCATTCGCTGCCGACAAAGCGCTCGAAATCGGCCAGGGTGCGCACCGGACGGTCCAGTCCGGGCGACGACACCTCCAGGCGCTCGTAATCCACGTTTTCGACGGTGAACACATGCGACAGCTGATGGCTGACCGTGGCGCAATCCTCGACCGTGATCGGTCCCTTTTCGTCCGCCACCGCCGCCGGGAAATCGATGAACACGCGCAGGATGCCCCGTTCGGCACGCTCGATGTCGACCAGGTCGTAACCGAGTCCACCGATTGTCTTGGCAATCAAATCAAACAACTGCACAGGTCTTCTCTCCAGATCGCCGGCTGGGCGCCGGACCTCAAAACGATTCAACAAAAAAAAAATGGGCAACTGCCCATCTTTATTCCCAACCAGACCCGCATTCGCCGAAATTTACTGCGAGATGCTTTGATTAGGTTGCGAATTATAACCCGATACAGGGTTAGCCGCAATCGCGGGCCGCCAAAATGAACAGCTATGCAACAGTTTACTCTTTTGGCGGGCGGCGCGCAGGCGATGCTCTGAATTTGGTGGAATCCAGGCGTTTTTCAAGGCCTGCACACCGCAAAATCGCGCCCGCGTAGAACGTTTAACAAAGCCTCCAGGGCAAGGGATGCGACCCACCGACGCGGCGTCGAAGACAGCACGCCAGTGCGGCGAGGCGCCGCAACGCAGCCATGCAGGCTTTTGTTAGACGCGGTTAACCGCGGCGGCCACGGCGCGGCATGCTGCTGTCGCTCACGCGCGGGCCCTGCGGCCGGCGGTTCTGCCCGGCACCGGCAAAGCCGAACGTGGTTTGCAGCGGATCCGGCTGGCGCGGGCCCTTGCCGCCACCACCCTGGCCACCCTTGGCTCCAGCGCCCTGGCCGCCACCACTACGACCCTGACCACCGCCGTAGCCGCCGCCATTACCCGGCCGGCTACTACGCCCCTGGACGAAACCGCCGCCCTGGCCGCCCTGGCTGCGGGTCGAACCGACACGGGCCACCTGCGGGCCGAACGGATCGGCATTGCGGTTGGCATCGGCGCGATCGATGCGGTTGCCGTTTGAACGGTCATTACCGCCTTCTCCGCCGTCGGCGCCGCGCCCCTTGCCGCCCTGGCCCTTGCCCTTGCCGGCACCCTCAGCGGCGGCGCCCTTCTTCTCGATGCCGAAGGCGGTCATGAAGTTGCGGACGTCGTTTTCTTCCAGCTCTTCCCAACGGCCGCGCTTCAGGCCCGACGGCAGGGTCATCGCGCCGTAGCGGGTACGGATCAGGCGCGAGACGGTCAGGTTGACCGCCTCGAACATGCGGCGCACCTCGCGGTTGCGGCCTTCGCCGATCACCACGCGGTACCAGCGGTTGACGCCTTCGCCGCCGCCGTCGGCGATCTTGGTGAAGCTGGCCAGGCCGTCTTCCAGCTCGACGCCGGCCAGCAGCTTCTGGCGCATGCCCTCTTCCAGCTCGCCCAGCGTACGCACGGCGTATTCGCGGTCGATATTGTAGCGCGGGTGCATCAGGCGGTTGGCCAGGTCACCGGAATTGGTGAACAGCAGCAGGCCTTCGGTATTGAAGTCGAGGCGACCGACGGCCAGCCACTTGCCGGTCTTCATGGTCGGCAAGCGGTCGAATACCGACGGACGGCCTTCCGGATCGTCGGCGCTGACGATTTCGCCGGCCGGCTTGTGGTACACCAGCACGCGCGGCGGCTTGTTGTTGTTGACGCGGCGCTGCAACACCTTGCCGTTGATGCGCACGG